>CAZSNH010000116.1:0-7642 GCA_964607855.1 uncultured Hyphomicrobium sp.
AGGGCTTCGGCTCGCTCGGCCTGATGACCTCGGTGCTGATGACGCCCGACGGCAAGACGGTGGAGGCCGAGGCCGCGCACGGCACGGTCACCCGCCACTACCGCGAGCATCAGAAGGGCAAGGAAACCTCCACCAATTCGATTGCATCGATCTTTGCCTGGACGCGGGGCCTCGCGCATCGCGCCAATCTCGATGATAACAAGGATCTGGCGAAATTTGCCTCAACTCTCGAGAAGGTCTGCGTCGAGACGGTGGAGGCCGGCCACATGACCAAGGATCTCGCGCTTCTCGTCGGCCCCGACCAAAAATGGCTGTCGACGGGCGGCTTCCTCGATAAAGTTGACGCCAACTTGAAGAAGGCCATGGCCGCATAGGGTCCATCAACGTGCGCATGCATCTGCCGGCCATTCTGGGGGTGTTGATTGGACTGCTGAAACCCGCCCTCGCCGGCGAGATCAGGGCGCCCAACTACGCAGAAGCATTTCGCAAGGCTTTCGAACCCGGGTGGTCTATCGAGGTGGATGATGCACTCCATGGTGAACCACCCCACCTCGTCAAGCTGAGCTTCCGAGTGAACGATCTTGGGCGTCTCAAGATCGTGAGCGGTCAGATCTGTGCCGCCGATCCGTTTGTCGGACTTGCTGCCAAGCCTTTTCTGCAGAGTGTTCCCACTGGCACGTTTCGAGTGATGCTCGCCCTCATCAGTGGCGCACTTGGCGATGGGCGTGTTGCCTTCGCAAGAGTCGAGTTCTCAGAAGAGCTTGTCACTTCGTGGCGCATGGCCGTGACTGCGGCGGATGACGCATCCAATCTTACTCCCGGTGAGAGCCTCGGCTATCGGGTTCAGTCCGGAATTGGCTCCTTTTTCGATCCTGAGGCCGGAAAGGTGGCTCAGGAGGCCATGAAAGCGGAGAGCGGCTTGGCGGACCGTTGGCTCGGGATCGGCAAAGAAGGAGGGCGAGGCGAGCGCGGCGGGCACGGTTTCCGTCTCATGGCGGACGTGGGCCCCTCCAATCTCATCGCATTCGATGCGGGGTGGGGCGATGGCGTCTATACCTCCTGGTTCGGGTTCGACGCCAACGGCAACGTGGCAACACTCCTCACCGATTTTCAATCCATCGACTGGACGAAAGCCAAGCTCTAGCCGGCCGGTTTCGTTCGTTTCGATCGAAGGCCCCGGCTTTCGTGGCCGGCTTTGGCTGCCGCCTTCTGAAGGGTCGCGCGGAACTCGTCGCGCTTCTCATGGATCGAGGCAATGACGAGCCCGGTCGAGACCCCAAGCCCGACAAGAGCGGCTTCGGAAAGTTGCAGGCTCGCTTCTATGGTCTCGGGCACCGCATCCGTGACGCCGGCCTCGTAAAGATGGCGGGCATGCTCGGCATCGCGCGCGCGAGAGACGATCACAATATCCGGGCGCAACGAACGAACGGCCGCCACCAGCCCGTCAATTTCCGACCAATGATGAATGGTGATGATCACAGCTTTGGCGTGCTTGAGCCCGCAATGCTCGAGAAACTGTGTGTTCTTGCCGTCACCGAAATAGACCGGGCGTCCCTCGCGGCGGGCCTCCGAGACAACACCGGGAATACGCTCCGTGACCACGTGCTCGACGCCGTGCACATCGAGCATTTCCGAAACGAGCCGTCCGATGCGGCCATGTCCTATAACGATGGCCTTTGGTTGCTTCTCGGGTGGCGGTAAGAGCGCGAGCATGGGATCAGGAGCCGGAACCGGCTCAAGGCGGCCCGTGAGCCACCGCCCGGCGTAGTCGAACAGCGGGATCATGGCCATCGAGAGCGCAGCAAGCGTCATCACGAAAGCGCTCGCTTCCGCAGTAACGATGCCTGCGAGCGCAGCCATCCCGATGACGATGAAGGCGAACTCACCGCCCGGGCCGATGAGCAACCCCGTTTTCACGGCAGCCGGGAGTCCAAACCCCAAGAAGCGCATGAGTCCGACGACGATGCCCGCTTTGACAGCCACCAAACCCGCGATTGCAGCTAAGAGCGGCAGCGGATCGGTAAGCAGCCAGAGCAAGTTAATCTTCATGCCGGCGGTGAAGAAGAACACGCCAAGCAGAAGCCCCTTGAAGGGCTCGATGGTGGCCTCGATGGCGCGCCGGTATTCCGTCTCGGCGATCAGCAATCCGGCCGTGAATGCTCCTAGCCCCATCGAGAGGCCGGCACCGGCCGTGGCAAGTCCGCTCCCCACCACCACAAGAAGGGCGGCAGCAACGAAGACCTCCGTATTCTCGCTCGAGCCGACGAGGCGGAATAAGGGTCGCAAAACGAGAAGTCCTGCGGCGACCATCAATCCAATCACGGCGGCGGCCTGCACAATTGCCTGAGCGAGGCCGGCAATAATCGAACCCTGGTTACCAGCACCCAGAATTCCGACGAACAAGATAAGCGGTACAACGGCCAGATCCTGCGACAACAAAATGGAGAAGCTCGCCCGGCCAGTTGCTGAGGAGAGCCGCTGCTGCTGGGCAAGAAGCTCAACGACGATGGCGGTTGAGGAGAGCGCGAGCGAAAATCCGATGATGGCGGCTTGCGGTGCCGGGGACCCGATTAGAACCGAGATGTAGGCAATCACAAGCCCGCAAAGCGCAATCTGCAGAAAGCCCAATCCGAGCACGAGCCGGCGCATGGTAATGAGGCGTTGAAGTGAAAGCTCAAGGCCCACAATGAAAAGCAGGAAAACCACGCCGAGCTCCGCAGGCACAGCGAGATTGGCCGCGTCGTCGACCGTGACCCAATCGAGACCAGGAATGACGCCGGAGAGGGCTCCTAGCCCATAGGGCCCCAGGACGGCTCCCGACAACAGATAGCCAAGGATCGGGCTCACCATGAAACGCTGCAGTACAGGTACGGCAATGGCCGCGACGGTCAGAACGACCATCAGATCCCTGTAGCTTCCAACGTCGTGTGCCGGCACATCCATTGCCCGGGGAAACCCTTCCTATCAAGCAGAACACTCAACCGGCTGGCGATAACAATTCCCAGCCGGCCTCTCGAGAATAGCCAAACTTGGCCAAGCCGCCCGGATTAATTTCGATCCCCGGCGCGGTGTTTTTCAATCTGTGCAAGCGCCATTTCTGTGAACGATTGGCAGATTTTGTCATCCGCCTTGCAGTCGATACCCGTTTCGACGCGTTTTGCTCCTGCCTCATCGATCTCTCGCGCACAGATGACAGCTGGATGGGCGGAGGTATTCTTCACCGAAAATACCCAATAAGTCGCATCCGCAGTGTCGTGAAAAGCAAACATGCGCGTATCGCGGCCAAGCGCTTCGACGGTGGGGCTCCGCATCTGGATCAGGAGATCGCTGATCGAGGAGACCTGCCTGCCGCAGAGAGATCCGTCAGCTGCCTGAGCTGCGCTCGAAGCACAAAGGATCGCAGCAGAAAGACGCAAACGCATCATCATGGATTTTCCACTTCCAAATTTCTCATAGGAGCCAATGTGTCAAGCCGATAAGCGTGCTTCTATTGCAGCCAGTGCTTCGCCCGCCCTGTTGCCGTCCGGTCCGCCGGCCTGTGCCATGTCGGGACGCCCGCCCCCGCCCTTACCTCCAAGCGCTTCCGACCCGATCTTGACGAGATCGACGGCGCTCCAGGTTTTGGTTAGGTCATCGGTGACACCCACCGCTATGCCCGCCTTGCCGTCCTCGGTGACACCAACAATCGCCACGATCCCTGAACCCACCTGCTTCTTGCCCTCGTCGACGAGCGAGCGCAGATCCTTGGGATTGAGCCCCTGAACCGAGCGCGCGAGCAGATTGACCTGGCCTACCTTGCGAACGGCCGATGGTGGAGCTTGCGCGCCATCCTTCGCAGCCGAAGCGCCACTGAGTGCGATCTGCTTCTTTGCATCCGCGAGCTGGCGCTCGAGCTGCTTCCTCTCCTCGACGATAGCCTTGAGGCGCTCGACAAGATCCTCCGGGCGCACCTTGAGAACGGATGCAGCTTCGCGAAGCAGCTCATCCGCGTGCGTGAGATAGGCGCGTGCGCCATCGGCGGTCAGCGCCTCGATGCGCCGCACGCCGGCCGAGCTCGCGCTTTCGCCAACGATCTTGATAAGGCCAATGTCGCCCGTCCGCCTGACGTGCGTGCCGCCGCAAAGCTCGACCGACCAGGCCCTGTTGGCGCCGGGCGATCCCTCACCCATCGAGACGACGCGCACCTCCTCGCCGTACTTCTCGCCGAAGAGTGCCATGGCGCCGGAGGCCTTGGCATCCTCAAGCGCCATGAGGCGCGTTTCGACGGGCGCGTTCTGCAGCACAATCGAGTTTGCGAGGGCTTCGACGGATTTGATCTCGTCTGCCGACATGGGCTTTTGATGCACAAAATCGAAGCGTAACCGTTCAGGGGTGACGAGCGAACCCTTTTGCGCGACGTGCGTGCCCAAAATCTGGCGCAAGGCTTCGTGCAAAAGGTGGGTCGCCGAGTGATTGGCGCGCGTCGCGGTCCGGCGCGCGTGATCCACCTCGAGCTCGACGGCGTCCCCGGCCTTGAAGGTGCCTGTTTCCACTTTGCCGAAATGTACGAACAGATCGCCAAGCTTCTTCTGCGTATCCGCGACACGGAAGACCGCACCCTTGGTGCCTCGAATCACCCCCTGGTCACCAACCTGACCTCCGCTTTCGCCATAGAACGGAGTCTGATTGAGGATTAGCGCACCCTCCTCCCCGGCCTTGAGGCTTTTTACCTCCTTGCCGCCCGAGACTACGGCCGCCACTTCTCCTTCGGCACGCTCCGCCTCATAGCCGAGGAATTCGGTGGCGCCGATCTTTTCCTTGATCTCGAACCAGACCGTTTCGGTTGCCGCCTCGCCCGAGCCCTTCCACGCCTTGCGTGCATCCTCCTTCTGCTTCTCCATCGCTGCCGCAAAGGCCTTGGTATCGACGCTGATCCCGCGCGGACGGAGCGCATCCTCGGTGAGATCCAATGGGAAGCCATAAGTGTCATAAAGCTTGAAAGCCACATCACCGGGCAGGACCGCGCCCTTCTTCATCCCGGCGCTGGCATCGCTCAGCAACTTTAGTCCGGTGCCCAGCGTTCGCTTGAACTTCGTCTCCTCGGTCTTCAAGGTCTCGGTGATCAGGGCCTGGGCGCTAATTAACTCCGGATACGTGTCGCCCATCTCCCGGATGAGCGCAGGTACGAGCCGATACATGAGCGGCTCCTGGCAACCGATCTGTTGCGCATAACGCATCGCGCGGCGCATGATGCGCCTCAACACGTAGCCTCGCCCTTCGTTGGAGGGCAGCACGCCATCAGCAATGAGGAAACTTGTCGAACGTAGGTGATCTGCTATCACCCGGTGCGCGGCCTTGAGCAAATCCGGACCGCCTTGTATTCCAGCCTCAGCGGCTCCGGCGTGCGCGCTCTCGACTTTGATGCTTTCGATCAGGTGCCTGAAGAGGTCTGTCTCATAGTTGTCGTGCGTGCCCTGGAGCACGGCCGAGATGCGCTCGAGGCCCATGCCCGTATCGACCGAGGGCTTCGGAAGCGAGATCCGCTCGCCACCCGGAAGCTGCTCGTACTGCATGAACACGAGATTCCAGATCTCGATGAA
This sequence comes from uncultured Hyphomicrobium sp., assembly GCA_964607855.1. Classification (GTDB taxonomy): domain Bacteria; phylum Pseudomonadota; class Alphaproteobacteria; order Rhizobiales; family Hyphomicrobiaceae; genus CAZSNH01. The sequence continues at coordinate 5,580 of CAZSNH010000116.1, forward strand.
ACGATCGCCTTCGGCCTCCTTCGAGCCCGGCGGTCCGCCCGGGATCTTTTTCTTTCCGTCGGGATCGTGATCATAGAAGATTTCGGTGCACGGCCCGCAGGGACCGGTGTCGCCCATGGCCCAGAAGTTGTCGGAGGTCGCAATGCGGATGATCCTGCTCTCGGGGAAGCCGGTCACCTTCCTCCAGACGCGGAAGGCCTCCTCGTCGTCGTGATAGACGGTGACGACAAGCCGCTTCTTGTCGAGTTTGTACTCCTTAGTGATGAGGTTCCAAGCGAGTTCGATCGCGCGCTCCTTGAAGTAGTCGCCGAACGAGAAATTGCCGAGCATCTCGAAAAAGGTGTGGTGGCGTGCCGTGTACCCGACGTTGTCGAGGTCATTGTGCTTGCCCCCTGCTCGCACGCACTTCTGCGAGGTCGCCGCCCTCTTGTAGGGACGCGTCTCCTGGCCGGTGAAGACGTTCTTGAATTGCACCATGCCCGCATTCGTGAACATCAGTGTGGGATCGTTGCGGGGGATGAGCGGAGAGGAAGCCACAATCTCGTGGCCGTTCTTGCGGAAATAGTCCAGAAACTCTCTGCGGATCTCGTTGACGCCGGTCATCTCGTGCTTCTGCCGTCCATTTGTTCAGGAAATGCTTTGGCGCCAAGCGCCATTCGGACGCCCTTGTAGCCCGCCCGAACTTCCACTGTCCATGGCCGCGGGGCTCTTACTAGGCCGCCATACGCCGCGAAGGGCGGCCTCATTCCGGCCACCCCTCCCGAATCATGAACCAGAGATAAACCCCCTCGAGAAATGCCCTCAGCGCTTCCCCCGCGCTCCCTTCTTTGGGGCGGGTTCATCCACATCGGGAAGAACGCCGTCGGCATCCGGCACTTCCTCGCCGTCCTCCTCCTTTTCGGGCTCCACCAGCATCTTGTCGACGATGAGTCCGGCATTGGCGCGAATGGCCTTCTCGATCGCATGCGCGACCTTGGGATTGTGCTTCAGATATTCCTTGGTGTTGTCGCGGCCCTGGCCGATCCTCTCACCACCATACGACATCCAGGCTCCCGATTTCTCGATGATGTTGGCCTTAACCCCGAGATCGACGAGCTCGCCAACTTTCGAAATCCCCTCCCCGTACATGATATCGAACTCAACCTGCTTAAAGGGAGGAGCAACCTTGTTCTTCACAACCTTGACCCGCGTCTGGCTGCCGACCGGCTCGTCGCGCTCCTTGATGGTGCCGATGCGGCGGATGTCGAGGCGCACGGACGAATAGAATTTCAACGCGTTGCCCCCCGTCGTCGTTTCGGGATTGCCGAACATGATCCCGATCTTCATGCGGATCTGATTGATAAAAATCACCATGCAGCGCGACTTGGAGATCGAGGCCGTGAGCTTGCGCAGGGCTTGGCTCATGAGGCGCGCCTGTAGGCCGGGCAGGCTATCGCCCATCTCGCCTTCGAGCTCCGCTTTGGGGGTCAGCGCCGCCACGCTATCGACGACGAGCACATCGACTGCGCCCGAGCGCACGAGCGTGTCGGCGATCTCCAGCGCCTGCTCGCCCGTGTCGGGCTGTGAGATCAACAGATCCTCGACCTTGACGCCGAGCTTCTTGGCATAAACGGGATCGAGCGCGTGCTCGGCGTCGACAAAGGCACAGATACCGCCCTTTTTTTGAGACTCGGCAACGACGGAAAGTGCAAGCGTGGTCTTGCCCGACGACTCTGGCCCATAGATCTCTATGATGCGCCCTCTCGGGAGGCCCCCGATGCCGAGCGCAATATCGAGACCGAGCGAGCCCGTCGAAATCGCCTCGATGTCCATCGTGCGCTCGTTGGTGCCGAGGCGCATGATGGAGCCCTTGCCGAAATTCTTATCGATTTGTGCGAGCGCGGCTTCAAGCGCCTGTTTCTTGTCCATCTGTCCCCCTTCGACAACCTTAAGCTCTGGCCGCATGGTTCCCTCCACCTATAGGGCTTGAGTTGCAGATCGGCAATTTCTGGTCCCCGCTTACGCCATGATTTCAAGGGGATTCATCCGTGTGTTCCTTTTCATGTACGCGATTTGTTCCAGCC
>CAZSNH010000117.1:0-2891 GCA_964607855.1 uncultured Hyphomicrobium sp.
TGCTCCCGGCCCGCCTCCTCAAGCAGCTTCTCGTAGGCGCTAATGCGCGCCTTGGACTTAGCTTGGCGGGCCTTGGGAGAGGCACGGATCCATTCCAATTCGCGCGCAAGCGTTTTTTGCCTTCCTTCTTCGGCGGCCTTTTCGGCTTCTGCCCGCTTGGCCTTCTGCTCGAGCCAGGACGAATAGTTGCCCTTCCACGGCACACCCTGGCCGCGATCGAGTTCCAGCGTCCAGTCGGTGAGATTGTCGAGAAAGTAGCGGTCGTGAGTGACGAGGATAACGCAGCCCGGATACTCCTTGAGATACTTCTCGAGCCAGGCGACGCTTTCAGCGTCAAGGTGGTTCGTCGGCTCGTCGAGGAGGAGAATATCAGGCTTCGAAAGCAGCAATCGGGTGAGCGCCACTCGGCGCTTCTCACCGCCGGAAAGCTTGGTTACGTCGGCATCGCCCGGTGGACAGCGGAGAGCATCAAGCGCCTGCTCGACTTGAGCATCCAAATCCCAGAGGTTCTGGGCGTCAATCTGATCCTGAAGCGCCGTCATTTCATCGGCTGTTTCCTCGGAGTAATTGGCCGCCAGTTCGTTGTAACGGTCGAGAATGGCCTTCTTCTCGGCAACGCCATCCATGGCATTGCCAAGCACGTCTTTTGAGGGATCGAGTTCCGGTTCTTGCGGCAAATAGCCAACCTTGATCCCCTCTGCCGGCCACGCCTCACCCACGAAATCGGTCATCTGACCGGCCATGATTTTGAGGAGCGTCGACTTTCCGGAGCCGTTCAAACCGACGACGCCGATCTTCGCCCCCGGGAAGAACGAGAGATTGATGTCCTTCAAGACCTGCTTGCCTCCAGGATAGGTCTTGGAGAGCTTGTGCATGTGGTAGACGTATTGGTGAGCCGCGGCCATGGGGGTCGCCTCTGTGCGAATGCGAAGTTACGGGATTTGCGACGCTCTTACCCGATTGGCGGTGCTCGCTCAATTCTATTTAGAGGGACGTGCCGTCACACGTTCGAGACGCCGGTGAAAAAGAAACGCCCGATACCGATGGTGAAGATAAGCCACCCCCACATGGTGTGCTCCAGGAATACCGCCCAGTAAGATCGGGTGGCGGCATACCGGAGCGCCAGGACGGTACCCGCAGCACCCGTCGCGATAATCGAAAACCACGTCCCGATGACGATGTGGCCGAAGCCGAAAAGCACGCCATTCAACGCGACCGCGAATCCGCGCTGGCTGCCGAATAAGGGTCCGTAGCGGTGGAAGTAGAACGTGCGATAGACAAGCTCCTGCGCCGCCACGGATGCAATCGGGTAGCCAATCATGATGCGCTGGTACGTCTCGGGCCTGTTGCGCGGAAATTCCAGGAACCAATCGGGATGCGCGCTAAGAACCCATGCGGTTAGCGCGGCGCCTCCCGCGAGAAAAAGTACCAGGATGGACAACAGCGATCTGGCGCTTATCCCGCGGGCGAGCTCTTTGCGGAGCTGGAATGTCCTATCGGCGGCGAGGACCGCGAGCGCGAAGAAGAGAACCGGTAGGAGCGCGAGTAAGAGCGGCACCTGCTCCCCATGAACTGCATGGCGCACAAGCAGCGGCGCGATGAGAAACAGCAGACAAAGCTCGATGCTGAGCCAAAACCGCCGGCGACCGGAGGGCGCCTGGCCCTCAATCGTGCCGCCCGAGGTGAGAGGCCCTGGAGGCAACGGGATCAGGTTCGGGCCCGACTCTGAGGTTCCGCCCGCCAAGTCCTGCCTAGCCCGCCATCGTCAGCTTCTTCATGGCGGCCGAGACCGTATGGCGGAACTTGTGCCAGCCTTTCGAGCCCTCAGTCGTCATCCAATTCATCTGCGGCGAGCGGCGCTGGCCTTCGAAGGGGTGGTGTCCGTGCCAGGAATTGTCCGAGCGCTTGAAGACCAGAAGCGTACCGTTATCGGGGGGCACCTCAGCGACGTAATCATCGACATCGTGCCCATTCTTCAGGATGCGCAGCCGGCCACCCGGCTGCTGCCAGTTGTCATTGAGATAGAGGAGAACCGTAATGATCTTGTCCTTGCTGTCGGTGTGGATCTGTCCGTCCTTGGCGCGCGTGTAGCCGCGCAGCGAATACATTTTGGGACGGTCCTTGAGCGTGACACCGAAGCGCTCCTCGATGACTTTTTCGAACTCAGGTCCATCGAGCTCGTCGATCACCTCCTTGATCGTCATGTTCTCTTCGAGCATTTCAATCGGATACGAACCGCCCTTCTCGATCTTGGGATAGGTGGCATTGATTTTTTTCACCGTCTCTTGCGAGATGAAGCCCGGCACGATCGTATAGAGATAGGGTTCGGTCTCAACCTTTGCCTTGCGTAGTTTGTCCAGATTCAAGTGCGCCATGGATGCAATCGTCCCTGTGATTGTCTTATGACTCAAGGCCGCGCCGATCGGCCGGTTTCATTTGTCCGGCTTGGAGTAATGCCCTGATAGCATACCCCGTGCGTTCGTCCACCGCCGCTCGATCTCGCGCGCGATCATCTGCGCCGAATCAAGGGGGTCATATGACCAAGTTTCGAGGGCCGTGAATTCCTTTGGCAGGGGTCGTGTTGCCCCGTAGGTCCGCAAAGCCTCATGAAAACGGCGAAATTTGGCCGATCCGCGAGATGGCTCAAAGACAAAGACGGGTTGCCCCGTGGCGCAAGCCTCCCCCGTCATGTTGACACTGTCGGCGGTAACGATAAGCGCGTCGGCGTGGGCAAGAAAGTGCGGGTACGGATTTTCTCCCTCGCCGTTCCAAAAGATGCGGGGCGAGTTTCGGGTTGCCGCCTCGGCCGCCTGTATTAGCCGCTGGTGTGTCCGGCGTGAAGGAGTAACAAGGAAGCTTGCTCCGAGCCGTCCGAGGGAAGCAAGCGCGCC
>CAZSNH010000117.1:2901-7574 GCA_964607855.1 uncultured Hyphomicrobium sp.
ATCGTCCTCATCCGTGAACTTGTAGACTCCGTTCTTGCCGCCGAGCACGACGGTAATGCGCGGAGAGGGCAGCCCGGCAATCTCGGCCGGGATGCTTTGCCGGAGGTTTCTGAGGCGGTCTGATGAGAAACTATGCGGGGCGGTTAAGGTCGTGATGACATTGCTGCCGCGGCGCGTATCGTGTGCCGGAACCCAGATAAGATCGGCCGTCTCCGGGCCCGTCTTGGGATCCTGCAGAACGACGGTGTAGGTCTCTCTGCCGGCATGTTTCCTCACGGCCCGGATGTACGGGATGCTAGCCCTGCCCGTTGCGATAGCTACTGCGGGCCAAGGCGGGCTAAAGCGGCTCTCTAGCTCTCCAAAGCGCTCAGCGCGGGCCACGGGCCCCCAAGGGGCCAAGAACTTCGTGATGCCCCGCGGCTCGACCCGCAGCATCCGATAGTCGAGGCCCAGAGCATCGGCGACGCCGCGGGCCTGCACATCCATTCCGGTTTTGCCGTCGGTTATGATCCACGCCTTGGCACCTGCGAGCGGTCGTCCGGCGCGCCGGCAGAAGAGCTGAGAATCGTCCTGCATCCATTGTTTCTGTACCGCCCGCGAAAGTCTGTCGAGTCCACGGGCGCCGCAGCCCCGCCATTAAACTTGAAATTTTTCTAAAGAGCAGCACAAAGTTTCTTATCGTTGATTGCCGATCTCTTGGCGCTAAATGGGTATTCACATGTCAAGCGCAGGGGACACAGGGTCTAAAACCATGGCAGCGCGGATCGATCGGACAGATTGGCGGATCTTGAAAGAGCTTATGGCCGACGGCTCGATCACCAACGTCGCCCTCGCCAAGCGGATTGAGCTTTCAGCCCCGCCCTGCTTAAGGCGCGTTCGCGCGCTTGAGCAGTCAGGCGTGATTACGGCCTACACGGCCATCGTCGACGAGAAACTTCTTGGCTTCGAGGTGATGGCATTTGCACTCGTCGGTCTCCATAGTCAGTCGGAGGCGGATTTGCGCGCCTTCGAGAACCGCGTGCTCGCTTGGCCCATGGTTCGCGAGGCCTATATGCTCTCGGGTGAAAGCGATTACATCCTGCGCTGCGTGGCCAGAGACATGACGAGCTTTCAGGAATTCATTTTGAATGAGCTCACCGCCGCGCCAAACGTCGCGAGCGTGAAGACCAACGTCGCCATACGCCGCGCCAAGCTCGCCCCCGGCGTTCCTGTGCCTGGCTGAAGTTCATCCCCTAACCGAGCTTGTCGAGACTGCGCACCCGCCTGAGCTCAGGAAAGAGCCGCATCCAGAGCCCGGCGCAAAAGATTGCCCCAACACCGCCAAAAATAACGGCCGGCACGGCTCCAAGGGCCCATGCCATGGTGCCAGCGCGAAATTCTCCGAGCTCATTTGAAGCGCCTATGAATGCGAGATTGACTGCGCTCACACGTCCCCGAACGGCGTCGGGGGTTTTCAACTGAATGAGTGTTTGGCGGATGTAAACGCTCACCATGTCGGCGGCGCCGAGCGCGGCGAGGGCCAGAACCGAAAGCCAGACGAGTTTAGAGACCCCGAATGTCACGATAGCCAAACCGTACGTGGCAACCGCGGCAAACATGGTCAGTCCCACATGATCGCGGATCGTGTTGCGAAAGAGCCAGAGGCTCATCAGAAGAGCGCCAACGCCGGTCGAAGCGCGAAGAAGCCCTAGGCCCCACGGCCCCACTTCGAGAACGTCGCGGGCAAAAACGGGAAGGAGTGCGGTCGCTCCGCCGAGAAGTACCGCTGCGAGATCAAGGGAGAGCGCGCCGAGCACAACAGGCTGGCTCCAGATGTAGCGAAAGCCGGCAAGCAGGCCTTCCATCGAAGGCGGCTCGGGCACGGTTTTCTGTTGCGGCTTCGGAATAAAGAGTGTGATGAACCCTGCCGCGAGAAAAAGTGCGGCGGCGGTCGCATAAGCCACTTGCGACGAGATGCCGTAGAGAAGCCCCCCGGCAGCGGGGCCGAGGATGGTTGCCAGCTGGAAACCGGAAGAATTGATGGCAATAGCGCTCGGCAATACGGACGTGGGCACCAGATTGGCGACAAGCGATTGAACCGCAGGCCCCATAAAGGCGCGGGCAATTCCGAGCACCACGAGCACGGCGAACACATGCCAGATCACCGGTGCCCCTGAATGGAACAAGTAGAGAAGCCCGATCGCGCAGGCCGCCTCCGCTGCCATGCAGGCGCCCATGATCCTGCGGCGATTGTAGCGATCAGCGGCCGAGCCTGTCACGAGGACAAGGCCGAGGGCGGGGGCGAACTGCACGAGGCCGACGAGGCCAAGCAGGAAAGGATCACGTGTCTGATCATAGAGCTGCCAGCCGACCGACACGCTCAGCACCTGAAGTGCCAGCACCATCATGAGGCGCGACACCCAGTAAAGACGGAAGGCGGGATGTTGGAGTGCCGAACCCTCTGCTGCCGTATCTCTGGCACCGAACACTTGGCTTACACCGTGGTAGGGCCGGCAGTTCGCCGGGAAACGGGAATTACTTCCACTCGATTTTCATGACCACGTAGGCGCGGGTGCCTTTAGGGGTCGTCACTTCAGCCGTCTCGCCTTTGGACTTGCCGATGAGTGCTCGTGCGATCGGGGAGGAGATCGAGATCTTGCCTTCCTTCACACTCGCTTCGAGGTCGCCAACAATTTTGTATTTGACCTTTTCTTCGGTGTCCTCATCGACGAGTGTGACGGTGGCTCCGAACTTGACGGTTGTGCCGTTCAACTTCGAGGGATCAACCACATCCGCGCGGCTTATCTTGTCTTCGAGGTCTGCAACGCGCGCTTCGTTGAGACCCTGGGCTTCTTTGGCGGCATGGTACTCGGCGTTTTCCGACAGGTCTCCGTGCGAGCGCGCTTCCGTGATCGCCTGAATGATTCGCGGACGCTCCTCGGATTTCAGGCGATGAAGCTCGAGTTCGAGCTTCTTGTAGCCCTCGATCGTCATGGGCACTCGTTCCGTCGACATCGCTAACACCTCCCGGAAGGCCCGGCTCTTAACTCCGGCACCTTTACAATGGACATTTACGACTTCTGGAAGCTGGAAACCTCTGGCCACTCACTCCGCTCACAGGGGGGCTCAGGACGTGCGGCCCACATATGCCTGCAGCGGCGCCACTTTCAAGATGTCGGCCTTGAGGGCCTTGATGGCTCGGGTCACCGCGACCGCTCCAGATAATGTAGTATAATATGGAATATGGTGAAGCAAGGCCGTCCGCCGGATATCCTTGCTGTCAGCAATTGCCTTGGCGCCCTCTGTAGTGTTGAATACGAGCGCAATATCACCGTTTTTGATCGCGTCCACCACATGCGGACGCCCCTCTAAAACCTTGTTGATCATCTCGCAAGGCACGCCATTCATATCGAGATGCCGCTTGGTGCCCCGGGTGGCGATGACCCTGAACCCCATTGCCGCCAGATCTTTGACCGGCGCGACAATGCGGTCCTTGTCGGCCTCTTTGACGGAAACAAAGACGGTTCCCGACATGGGAAGGGGCTGGCCAGCTCCCAGTTGGCACTTCCCGAACGCAACGGCAAAGTCCCGGTCTAGCCCCATGACTTCGCCGGTCGAACGCATTTCAGGGCCGAGGATCGGATCGACACCGGGGAAGCGCGCGAATGGGAATACGGCTTCCTTGACTGCGATGTGGTCGAGCTTCGCCGGCTTCAAGCCGAATTTCGAAAGCGGGGCCCCGGCCATGATCTCTGCGGCAATTGCTGCGATCGGCTTGCCGATGACTTTTGCCACGAACGGCACTGTGCGAGATGCACGCGGGTTTACTTCAAGGATGTAGACGGTGCCGTCCTTAATGGCGAACTGAACGTTCATGAGGCCGACGACGCCAAGTGCAAGGGCCACCTCGCGCGCCTGTCGTTCCAGCTCGGCGAGTGTGGGTGCGGAAAGTGAGTGCGGGGGCAGCGAACAGGCGCTGTCGCCGGAATGGATGCCGGCTTCCTCGATGTGCTCCATGATGCCGGCAATGAACGTCTCCTTGCCATCTGAGAGGCAGTCGACGTCGACTTCAACCGCATCGGTGAGATAACGGTCGATGAGAAGCGGACGCTTCGGCGAGACGACGAGCTCCGATGGACTATCGAGCGTGGCGGAGAGCCGCGCGATGTAGCGGTCGATCTCGTGGCCGTCGTGGACAATTTCCATGGCGCGCCCGCCGAGCACGTATGACGGGCGAATGACGACCGGATAACCGATGCCATCCGCAACGGAGCGCGCTTCCGCCGGTGCGCGCGCAATGCCGCTCTCGGGCTGCCTCAAGCGCAGCTTCTCGATGAGCGCTTTGAAACGGTCGCGATCTTCGGCGAGATCGATGGCGTCCGGCGATGTGCCGAGGATCGGCACCCCAGCAACCGAGAGCGCCTCTGCGAGTTTCAGTGGAGTTTGGCCGCCGAATTGGACAATGACGCCCTTGAGCTTGCCGGCATCCTGCTCGCGCTTGATGATCTCGAGAACATCCTCTGCCGTCAGCGGCTCGAAATAGAGCCGGTCGGAGGTGTCGTAATCCGTCGAAACCGTCTCGGGATTACAATTGATCATGATCGTTTCATAGCCGGCTTTCGTCAGTGCAAAGCAGGCATGGCAGCAGCAGTAGTCGAATTCAATGCCCTGGCCGATGCGGTTGGGGCCGCCGC
>CAZSNH010000118.1:0-7569 GCA_964607855.1 uncultured Hyphomicrobium sp.
ATTTGACGTGGCGACAGACGGACCAATTGAGGCAAGCGTCGCGGGCCGATACGCATCCGCCCTCTTCGAGCTTGCGGCCGAGTTGAACAAGACCGGCGAGGTCGAATCCGACCTTGTAAAATTCCAAAGCCTTTATGATGAGAGTGCGGACCTGAAGCGTATGGTCCGCAGCCCCGTCATTTCCGCCGACGAGCAAGCAAATGCTGTGAGCGCGATTCTGAACAGGATTTCGGCAGATCCAATATCTATCAACTTCTTCAAGTTGTTAGCTCGGAATCGTCGACTGTTTGCAGCGCCGGAAATGATCAAGGTTTTTCGTGCCATTGCGGCGAGATCGCGGGGCGAGGTGACGGCCGAGGTGACATCCGCAATCGCACTCAGCGATGCCCAGGTCGGCGAGCTCAAGAAGACGCTGAAAGAGAAGGTCGGCAAGGACGTCTCGCTGTCGCAGCGGGTCGATCCCTCGCTGCTCGGCGGGCTTGTGGTCAAGCTGGGCAGCCGAATGATCGACAGCTCTTTGAAAACCAAGCTTTCGAACATGAAGGTCGTCCTCCGGGGCACGGGTTGAAGAAGAATTCCGCTGGCCGTTGCAGATGAAGCGGCTGGCGGTTGTTTTTTGAATGAGCGTCTGGGCGGGTCCCGATGGGCATAGTCGTCTAGGCAGGGGAAGCGCTGAAGAAGCGAAGACGTTTAAGAGCGAGAGGCAAGTGATGGACATCCGGGCCGCAGAGATCACATCGATCCTGAAAGAGCAGATCAAGAATTTCGGCAAGGAGGCGCAGGTCTCCGAGATAGGGCAAGTGCTGTCGGTCGGTGACGGCATTGCCCGTGTTTACGGCCTCGACAATGTGCAGGCGGGCGAAATGGTCGAGTTCCCCGGTGACATTCGCGGCATGGCGCTCAACCTCGAATCCGATAACGTCGGCGTCGTTATTTTTGGCGACGACCGCAACATCAAGGAAGGCGACACCGTCAAGCGCACGGGTGCCATCGTGGAGGTGCCGGTCGGCAAAGGCCTCCTCGGCCGCGTGGTCGACGGCCTCGGCAACCCGATCGATGGCAAAGGCCCCATCAAATCCGACAAGCGCATGCGCGTCGACGTCAAGGCGCCCGGCATTCTGCCCCGCAAGTCGGTGCACGAGCCCATGGCAACGGGCCTCAAGGCGGTGGACGCATTGATCCCGATCGGCCGCGGCCAGCGCGAGCTCATCATCGGCGATCGCCAGACCGGCAAGACCGCCATCATTCTCGACACGTTTTTGAACCAGAAGCCGCTCAACGCCGGCAACGACGAGAATGCCAAGCTCTACTGCGTGTACGTTGCCGTGGGTCAGAAGCGCTCGACGGTGGCGCAGTTCGTCAAGATCCTCGAGGAGCGCGGCGCACTCGAATATTCAGTTATCGTTGCGGCGACGGCTTCCGATCCCGCGCCCATGCAGTACCTCGCACCCTTCACCGGCTGCACCATGGGCGAGTACTTCCGCGACAACGGCATGCACGCTGTGATCGCCTACGACGACCTCTCCAAGCAGGCCGTCGCTTATCGTCAGATGTCGCTCCTGCTGCGCCGCCCGCCGGGCCGCGAAGCCTATCCGGGCGACGTGTTTTATCTCCACTCCCGGCTTCTTGAGCGCGCCGCGAAGCTCGGCGAGGCCGCCGGCAAGGGCTCGCTCACGGCGCTTCCCGTCATCGAGACACAGGCGAACGACGTCTCGGCCTACATTCCGACGAATGTCATCTCGATCACCGACGGCCAAATCTTCCTCGAAACCGATCTTTTCTATCAGGGCATCCGTCCGGCGGTGAACGTCGGTCTCTCGGTCTCGCGTGTCGGATCGTCGGCGCAGACGAAGGCCATGAAGCAGGTCGCTGGCAAGATTAAGGGCGAACTCGCCCAGTATCGCGAAATGGCCGCGTTCGCTCAGTTCGGTTCGGACCTTGATGCCGCAACCCAGAAGCTCCTTGCACGTGGCGCCCGATTGACTGAGCTCCTCAAACAGCCGCAGTTCTCACCATTGAAGATGGAAGAGCAGGTCGCGGTGATCTTCTCCGGTACGCGCGGCTACCTTGACCCGCTGCCCGTCACCGCCGTCGGAAAGTTCGAGGCTTCCCTGCTTTCGGCTCTGCGCGAGGAGAAGTCGATCCTTTCCGCTATTGCGGCCGATAAGGAGCTCTCGAGCGCGACGGAGAAGAAGCTCGTGGAATTCCTCGACAAGTTCGCCAAGGGCTTCGCGGCTTAAGGCTCGCGCAAGGAGAGGCTCCATGCCGAGTTTAAAAGATCTCAGAAACCGCATCGCCTCAGTCAAGGCGACGCGCAAGATCACGAAGGCCATGCAGATGGTGGCCGCGGCGAAACTGCGCCGGGCCCAGGAGGCCGCCACCGCCGCCCGGCCTTATGCCGAACGGATGGATGAAGTTCTTGCCAATCTCAACCGGCGCGCAAACCGGGATGGCGCATCCCCGCTGCTCGTTGGCAATGGCAAGGATCAGACACACCTCTTGGTCGTGATGACCGCCGAGCGCGGTCTTTGCGGCGGTTTCAATTCCAATATCGCCAAACTCGCACGCGCAGACGCGCAACATTTGATCGGCAACGGCAAAACGATCAAGATCCTGACCGTCGGTCGCAAGGGAGCCGACAGCCTGCGCCGCGAGTTCGGCAAACACATCGTCGATCGTATTGATCTTCGTGGCGTGAAGCAGGTCGGATTTGCCAATGCGGACGAGATCGCCAAGAAGGTGCTCGGCATGTTCGAGGCGGGTGAATTCGACGTCGCAACGCTCTACTTCGCCGAGTTCAAGTCGGTGATTGCCCAGAAACCGACTGCTCTCCAGCTCATTCCGGCCAAATTGCCCGAGGGCAAGGGTGCGGAAACGAAGCTAGGCGGGGCTGAAGCGATCTACGAATACGAGCCCGAGGAAGACGTGATCCTCGGCCAGCTCCTGCGCCGCAACATCTCGACCCAGATCTTCCGCGGCCTTCTGGAAAATGCTGCCTCGGAGCAGGGCGCGCGGATGAGCGCCATGGATAGTGCAACCCGCAATGCCGGCGAGATGATCAACAAGCTGACCATCAAGTACAACCGTCAGCGCCAGGCGAACATCACGAAAGAACTCATCGAAATCATTTCGGGCGCGGAAGCGCTCTGACGAGACGGAAGGACGAGGAAAAGGATATGGCCAACAAAGTCGGTAAAGTACGCCAGGTGATGGGTGCCGTCGTCGACGTGCAGTTTGACGGGCACCTTCCCGAGATCTTGAATGCGCTCGAGACGACGAACCATGGTCAGCGACTTGTTCTCGAGGTGGCGCAGCATTTGGGCGAGAATACCGTCCGCACCGTCGCCATGGATTCCTCCGAAGGCCTTGTGCGCGGCCAGGAGGTCATCGATACGGGCGCTCCCATCTCGGTGCCGGTTGGTGATGAGTGCCTTGGGCGCATCATCAACGTCATTGGCGAGCCTGTGGACGAAGCCGGCCCCGTCAACACAAAGACGAAGCGGGCCATTCACCAGCCCGCTCCCACATTCCAGGATCAGGCGACGGAAGCGCAAATCCTTGTCACCGGCATCAAAGTCGTCGACTTGCTCGCTCCATACGCCAAAGGCGGCAAGATCGGCCTCTTCGGTGGCGCCGGCGTCGGAAAGACCGTTCTCATCATGGAGCTCATCAATAACGTTGCGAAAGCTCACGGCGGGTATTCGGTGTTTGCGGGTGTCGGAGAGCGCACGCGCGAAGGCAACGACCTCTACCACGAGATGATCGAATCTAAGGTCAATATGGACCCGAAGAAGCATGGCGGATCGGCCAAGGGCTCGAAGTGCGCTCTCGTGTATGGGCAGATGAACGAGCCCCCCGGTGCGCGTGCCCGCGTCGGACTGACCGGCCTCACGGTTGCCGAGCACTTCCGCGACCAGGGTCAGGACGTGCTTTTCTTCGTCGACAACATCTTCCGTTTCACTCAGGCGGGCTCCGAGGTGTCGGCACTCTTGGGCCGTATTCCTTCGGCCGTCGGATACCAGCCGACGCTTGCAACCGACATGGGCGCACTTCAGGAGCGCATCACCACGACGCAAAAGGGTTCGATTACGTCGGTGCAGGCCATTTACGTTCCAGCCGACGACTTGACCGACCCCGCACCCGCCACCTCCTTTGCACACTTGGACGCCACGACTGTTCTTTCGCGTGCGATCGCCGAAAAGGGAATTTATCCGGCCGTGGATCCGCTCGACTCGACGTCGCGCATGCTCGATCCCAGGATCGTCGGCGAGGAGCACCATCAGGTTGCTCGTAAAGTCCAGTCGATTCTGCAGCGCTACAAGTCGCTCCAGGACATCATCGCCATTCTCGGCATGGACGAGCTTTCTGAAGAGGATAAGATGACGGTTGCTCGTGCTCGCAAGATTGAGCGCTTCATGAGCCAGCCGTTCCACGTCGCCGAAGTATTCACCGGCTCGCCCGGCAAGCTCGTGCCGCTTGCCGACACCATCAAGGGCTTCAAGGGCCTGTGCGAGGGCGACTACGACCATTTGCCGGAACCAGCTTTCTACATGGTTGGCTCCATTGAGGAAGCGATCGCCAAGGCGGAAAAGCTCGCCGAGGCAGCCTAATGAGGGTGGGATGCTGAGAGAGGTTGCCCTCTCTCAAGCCTCCCAGACAAAAGACAATGGCAGCAGAATCGGAAATCGAGGCCGCGAGCGCAGCGGCCAAGGAATTCGGGTCCTGCTGCATGGAACTAAGGCAGGCGATGAGCGGGGAGGAATTCGAGCCACTCATTACCGTTGCCGAGAACGGGGTCCTCTATGTATCGGTCGGCATGATCGAGCTAGAGGACGAAGAGCCCGGTATCGTCGACCACCCGTTATTTTTCTGTCCGTTCTGCGGGACAAAGCTGCAGTCGGTGGAGGAAGTCCGGGAGAAATCGGGTTCGGATACACAAACGAGCTAAGAGAGAACGGCTGAGGCCATGGCAACAACCTTCAAGTTCGAACTCGTCAGCCCGGAGCGGGTCCTGATGTCGGGAGATGCGGAGCAGGTTCTGCTTCCGGGAGCCGAAGGCGATATGACCATTCTGCCAGGGCATGCCCCCGTGATCTCGACACTTCGGCCGGGCATCCTCGACATTGTTTTGTCCGGCTCCAAGTCGCGCGTGTTTGTGAAGAGCGGTTTCGCCGAGGTCGATCCCGAGCGCGTTACGGTACTGGCCGAGAGCGCATACGATTTGGCCGAACTCGATAGTGCGCGCATTGCAAGCGAGCTTGCCGCAGCCGAGGCAGAGCTTTCAGACGCCAAGGACGATGATGCCCGCTTCCTCGCCAATGAGGCGGTAAGCGCACTGACCCGCCTCAAGGGCGGGAGCAGCCATTAAATGAACAGATAAAATCTGGGCGATTGCCCGGTCAGGAGAGGCCGGCTTTATTTGAGCCCGGGAAGCTCCGACTTAGGGAGCTCAGCGGCAGCCCGCTGTGCCATGCGCCGGATCAGCTGACCCATGTTGGCGATGAGCGACCATTCCATCGCGAAATAGATGCGCTCGCCGGTAAACAGGCGCCGCTTGCGATCCCAGGGGAACATCAGCACGACGTTGAATTCAATGGGCTTGCCCGTTACAGGCAGGTTCATGAAGGAGCCCGTGAGAATACCGTTGAAATGGGCCTCCTCGACCACGCCCTGGGGACCGATGAAGGTGTTGATGACCTTGAAGCAATTCTCTGGGAATGCGGCGAGAAAGTTTTCATAGAACTCAGTGGCGCCCTTGTGCCCGTGCCACTTCTGCCCGTTATTCAGAATGACATACTCACAATCCTCAGTGAGGGTGGCCATCAATCCGGGAATGTGGGCCGAGTGCTCGGCGGTGATGTGGTCGAGCCATAGCTGGCGGATGGCTTTGTATTCCTCCGCGTCCAATGGCCGATCGAACTGCTCCTGCGCGTTGGCGTCGAATGGAGGGCGAACAAGTTTCAGCATAAGTTTACTCGCATAATCCGAAAGGCCGCTTTTTACATATTAGACCTGCCGGCCAGCGCGCGGGGATGGGACGTACTGTAGCGTCAAACGCGCCAGTATTGAGCAAAATCGGATATAACGGCCTCGTAAACCTTACGTTTGAAGGGAACGACCAGTTCGGCAAGCTCTTTGGGCTGCCGCCAAGCCCAGCGATCGAACTCGGCTTTGACGCCGCGACGCGAGCCAATGTCAATTTCCGAGTCGTCGCCCACGAATTTCATGGCGAACCAGCGCTGACATTGCCCACGGTATTTACCCTTGAGGGCAATTCCTATGAGCTCCATGGGTAGATCATAGGTCAACCACCGGGGGTGCTCGGCGAGAAATAGGACGCTCTTGATGGAAGTCTCTTCTCTGAGCTCACGCAGCGCTGCCTCACGCGGGCTCTCGCCCTTCGCGATCCCCCCTTGGGGCATCTGCCAAATGTAGCTCGCTCGATCTTCCGACCACTTGGGGCGCCGCCGCCCCGTCCACACGTGACCGTCGGCGTTAATTAGCATGATGCCGACCCCCATCCGGTAGGGCAGTTCAAGAGACGTAGGGGAGGTGAGTGCGGGAAGGGTGGTCATGTTCAGTCTGGGTAATCGGCTCGCTGATCAAACGCCGATGATGTAACGCCACCCCGAATCAACGTGTCCGAGAAGTTTACACCTGAATTATATCAATTGCATGTTGGTACTCTGCCGGACTTGCCGGCCTGAGGGAGCAGGAGTTCGGTCAGTCAGCGGTCCAAGGGAACGGCAATGGGAGCAAATTCGCGAACGACCGTTTCGTAGACGTCGCGCTTGAAGGGGACGATGAGGTCGAGCAGCTCATCAAGCGGCGCCC
This sequence comes from uncultured Hyphomicrobium sp., assembly GCA_964607855.1. Lineage (GTDB taxonomy): Bacteria > Pseudomonadota > Alphaproteobacteria > Rhizobiales > Hyphomicrobiaceae > CAZSNH01. Next base: position 6,835 of record CAZSNH010000118.1, read on the forward strand.
AACGCCAGGCATCGAATTCGGCTTTCTCGCCGGCCTTAGGTGCGATGTTGACCTCCTCATCGCGGCCCATAAATCGGAGCGCGAACCATTTTTGCTTCTGGCCGCGGTAACGTCCACCCCAGGTTTTCGATTGCAGTTCCGCAGGGAGATCATAGTAAACCCAGTCGGACATCTCTGCGAGGAACTCGACGTTCGAGGAGATGCCGGTTTCCTCTCGTAGCTCTCTCAGTGCTGCTATGCGTGGGGCCTCATTGGCGTCGATGCCACCTTGTGGCATTTGCCACCACGTGCCCGGACCTTCGGGGGCATGGGGCACGTCACTGCGCCGGCCGATCCAAACGTGCCCCTGCCGGTTCAGAACCATGATGCCAACGCAAGGCCGGTAAGGCAGGCAGCTCGTGCTCATGAAGTTCGTGTCCTCTCTGCAAATGCAATGGGCGCCGCAGCGGCGCCCATTCTTAAGCCGATTTCTCAGGACGCTCGCTTCGCGTTCTCAGTTCGGCGTACCACTCTTCTCAGGCTCCGGGGTTGTCGCGGCGGGCGATCCAGCCGGGGCCGGGTCGGCCGGCTTTGCAATCGTCGCTTCCGTTGCTTCGCCGCGTAGGAACTTCAATGCGTATTGGAGCTGAGTATCCTTTTCGGGCTCCTTGGGAACGTAGGCCGAGGAACCACTTTCCTCTTTGGGTGGTTCTTTGGTTTCGGGAGTTCCCGCGGCTTCGCCTTCCTTGCCGCCCT
>CAZSNH010000119.1:0-7520 GCA_964607855.1 uncultured Hyphomicrobium sp.
TTCACGAGCAATGGAGGATCGCCACATGGAATATACTGCCCCCCCGACGACCCGCGTTCTGCGGGCCAAGGAAAAGAGCGCCGACGGGCCGGCCAGAACCCAGCTTGTTCGCGGCAAGAACCAGGTGAAGCGCGGTAGCTTTGATTGCGATCCCGTGGTCGGTTGGCTGGTCGTCGTCGGCGGTCCGGGCATTGGGCAATATCGCCCTGTTTTCGAAGGCAACAACACCGTTGGCCGGTCGCAGGCGAACCGCATCCCAATCGATTTCGGAGATGAAGCAATTTCATCCGAGGAACAGGGCTATATTCGCTACGATTCGAGCGAGCGAAGTTTCCTTTTTGTGCCAAATCTTGCTAAGACGAATGTCGTTTCAGTCAACGACAAGAGACCAACCGGTGCCGTAACGCTTTCGGCAATGGATGTGATTACGATGGGGCGGACCCAGCTCGTTTTCGTTCCATTCTGCGGACCCGAATTCGACTGGGCGGCACTCGCTGAGAAATAATCGCGGAAACATGCCTGTCTTCGATCATGCGTGCCGGAGCATCAAGGGTGCGCGAAGTTATCAGGAAGACTCTGCCCTGACTTGGCCTGGAGCAGATGAAGGTGCTTGCGGTCACAATGGGCAATTCAACGGAACCGTCCCGTTTGTGGCGGTGTTGGCCGACGGGATGGGCGGTCACGCGGGCGGTGCGCTTGCAAGCCGGATGGCTTGCGAGAGATTTCTTTCCGCGTATCGGGAGTCCGAAGGTGTCAATAAGGATCGGCTCGTTGCCGGACTGGAGGCCGCAAACGGGGCCATCGCGGATTGCGTGCGCAGTGATCCCTCCCTTTCGGGAATGGGCTCGACGCTGGTCGGAGTTGCTTTCGGCGAGAGTGGCGTGGAATGGATTAGCGTCGGCGACAGTCCGCTCCTCTTTTACCGCAGAGGAGAGGTGGCCACACTGAACGAGGATCACTCACTCGCCCCGGAACTCGACCGACTAGCCGCCGCCGGACAAATCACAGAAGAGCAAGCGCGCCGCGATCCGAGGCGGCACATGCTGCGCTCTGCGGTTACGGGGGAGGATCTCGATCTCGTCGATTTATCACGCCGGCCACTGGCCGTCGAACCTGGCGATTACATCATTCTGGCAAGCGACGGCTTGCAGACGCTGGATATGAACGAGATCGAACGCATCATTGGGGCCTACGCAGAGGATGGTGCCGCTGCCGTCGCGGGCGCACTGATTCGCGCCGTCGAGCTGGTTCGCGACCCGCATCAGGACAATACGACCGTCGTAGCAGTTCGCGCCCTCTGAGCCGGAAGCCAGCTGAGACGCCGCCAAATGCGTTGTTGCCTCTGGTAAGGGATTCTTAACCGCAATTCTCGAAACCGCCCGGCTTGCTCCAATTTCGCATTGCGAGTTCCCTGCGGAGCTGCCTGTCGGCCGCTTCACGTCAATACTCGGCTCCATCACCAAGCGAGGGCAAATGCCCCGCTTGCAGCAAGTCAAAAGACCGAACGGCAGTTGGAGTTTGTGAGATGTTCGCGGCAGAGATTGACGAGGACAATTCTTTCCCCGAAAGGCGCTGGGGTAGGCGCCGCAAGGTTCTCAAGACCGCCCGCATTACCATTGATGGGGGCCGGACGTTTACATTCTGCAGCCTGAGGGAGATCTCCGAATACGGAGCCAGGCTACAGATTGCCTACGGACAGATCGTTCCAAACGTCTTCGATCTCGTGGTTGAGATCGATGGCATGCGCGCTACATGCGAGGTGATGTGGCGCGATGGGACCGCGATCGGTGTGCGCTTCTGTTCCAAGCCCTTGATGGGTCAGCCGCTGCGCAAGCAAGTCGTCCAGTCGAGCTCGCTTCCCGCCGTGTCGAGCATACGTCGGCGTCACTTCATGAACTGAGGTCATATGGCGGGCGCCAGCGCTTTTCAACTGGCGATCCGGCTTGTCATTTCGTCGGGAGCGCCGAAGTGTTCGAAATAGCGCGGGTCGATCTTTTCCACTGGCAGGATGATAAGGACGTCGGTCGTGCCGAACTGTCTGTCAATGACGGCACCGTCGCCCACAAATGCACCGAGACGCAGATACCCCTTGATGAGCGGCGGCAGTGCCTTCAGTGCCGCCTTAGCATCAATTCGCTCTTTCGGCAGCCGATCCATCGGTACATAAAGATGGTTGTGAGCTCTGCAGCGCCACTCTGGCGGCGCAAGGGCGTGGTGGTGAAGGTAGCTTAGAGCCATGGCATGTTCAGCCGGATCCGTACCCTCGAAGCTCGCGCATCCGATCATGACGTCTACTTTATGCTCGCGGACGTACGTCCACAGTCCGTGCCACAACAATTCCACCGTGCGTTTGTTCCGGTAGGCTTTCAACACGCATGAACGTCCGAGTTCCATAAAGCGGTAATCCGGCGACCGGGCGCGGATGAGGGGCGCAATGTCGTATTCGCTCTGCGTGTAGAACCCGGGACCGCGTTCGGCGATCTCCTGACGCAGTACGCGGTACGTGCCGACGACATGGGGACGCCTGGAGGGGGTCCAAACTTTGCCATTTGACACCGCCTTGCGGTCTACGACGAGGAGGTGATCGCAAAAGGCATCATACGAATCCTCGTCCCGCCGGCGCAGGTGGGCGACCATGCTCGGCATTGCGGACATCTCTTCGAAGAAGACTTCGTAGCGAAGGCGCTGGGCACGGGCGACCTCCGCCTTTGTCCGCGCTAGCTGAACAGACAGCGTTCCAATGCTGCCATAGACCTTGTGAGGACGTTTCCGGCGGCGCTCTAGAGCAAGAATCGCGCGAGATTTCTGCCGCACTTGCAGAATGGGGTCAAAGAACGGTTCGAACTTTCTCGTTCTCAAATAAGCGTTCAAGACCCGCGGTTCCATGGGAGGTACTGCCTCCTCAGTCATGCGTTGCTCCCGTTCGATAAAGTTCCTGTCGCTGCACGCGATTTGCGCACCTTCACAGCAATTTCGAGGTCTTAGCCTGGGTCGCCGCATCATAGAAGCGATTCCACGACGGCATTACGACGGGAAGCCAAAGTGTTTGGCAAATCAATGACTGCGATTGAAATGGTTCAAGCCGCCGATTGCCCTGCCGCCGGTCTTGGGACGTCTCCCGAACGGTTTAACCACCGTGATAATAAGGCTTCAATGGCTTGCTTATCGAACGGTTTGGCGACGTAGTCGTCCATGCCGCAATCCTTGTAGCGCTGCCTGTCTTCCGGATAGGCATTGGCCGTCAGGGCGATGATCGGGGGGCGCCTTATGGATTGATCCACGCCGCGCTCGAAGAGCTTTTTGATCTCGACTGTGGCTTCGATGCCGCCAAGCTCAGGCATAAGCACATCCATCAGGATCATGGAAAAGCCTTGGTTACCAGGCTCGAGCGAAATCCTAACGGCTTCGACCGCATCGCGTCCGTTCTTGACCTCGATCACATTGCATCCTGATTTCTCGAGCATTCGCCGTGTGAGCAGAGCATTGATGGCATTGTCCTCAGCAAGGAGAATTCTCGGCGCTTCGACATTCTTCTCCGGGCCGGCATCGCTGGATGTTATCGGTTTACTCGGGCGTCGCGGCGCCAAACCCACCTGTTCCAGTAGGGCAGCAGGCCGCACGGGGCGAATGAGATAGGCGCCGTATCCCAACGCTTTGAACTCCGAGATCCGGTTTCGAGACGAGGGGAGAACGAGAACGATCCCGCGCAGTGGCGCTGAGGGCGTTTCAATCTTGCTTCTTGAGTAGGCGATGAGGCTTCTGGCCGTTTCAATATCAATGTCGGCGTCGATAATGAGAACATTGAACGGCCTTCCGGCCGCGAGAGCCCGTTCCAGTGCCGCCCTGCCTTCGCTTGCGCTGGCCTCTTCGACTTCGGCGCCGGCTTCGGCCAACAGTGCCGACATGGTACGCCGTTCGATGGCGCGGTCAAAGGACAGAAGCACACGCGGCAGCGGCGCGCGAGATGTGTTTGACGTTTCGTCTTTCTGCTGCTGTCCGGCAGGGGGCAGGTCGAGGAGGAGCTTGAAGCTCGAGCCTTCGCCAATTTTCGAGGTGACCGTGAGGTCTCCACCCATGGCGCGCGCCAGACGCCGCGAAATCGCGAGACCTAGACCGGCGCCTCCACTCTGGCGGCGTAAGGCAGCATCGGCCTGTTCAAACTCATCGAACACCTTGTTGATGTCGTCCTGCGACATACCGATGCCAGTATCCGTGACGGTAACAAGAATTTGGTTCGGTCGCTCCGATGCAACGGAATGTGCCGTCACCGCAATTCCGCCCTTGTCGGTGAATTTGACGGCATTCGACAGCAGGTTAAGGAGGATCTGCCGGATGCGGCTTTCGTCGCCGAGGTACTCGCCACGAACGGATCTCGACGCGTTCCATGTGATCTCGAGTTCTTTCTCATGCGCCGCAGGAGCCATGAGCTCGATGATGTTTTGGATAACCGCTTCAAGAGAGAACGGCTGTAGTGCGAAGACGATCTTGCCGGCTTCGATCTTAGAGAAATCCAGGATCTCGTCGATAATCACCAAAAGCTTGCGGGCCGATTGGTCGATAGCTTGAGCGTACGTCTTCTGTTCAAGTGTGGTGCAGCACTCGAGTAGCAGGCTCGACATGCCGAGGATGCCATTCATGGGTGTGCGGACTTCATGGCTCATGGCGGCAAGAAAGCGGGATTTGGCGCGATTTGCCGATTCTGCCCGGTCCCTGGCGCGTTCGAGTTCGATCTGAGCCGCACGTTTCTCGGTGATGTCCCGGCCCACGCATTGCGTCTGCTCACGTGCGCCTATGATCGAAGGAATGCGATGCTCCTCCCACTCGATCCAGCGCGCTCCTTGGGCCGTTTCGACAAGTTCGACAAAGCGCCGGCGCGGCGTGCCGTTGTTTGTTTCGCTGCGCGATGGACCTTCGCAGGCGAGCACGACGGGCTCGAATGGCCGGCCAAGGATCTGGCTGGGATCGACCTCGAATGCGTTGCAGAAAGCCTCGTTTGCAAAGGTGAGGCAGCCATCGCCATCGCGGCGAATGATAATATCGCTCTGCTGATCCAGAAGATCGCGATAAAGCGATTCGTTTTCAGATATTTCCCACTGGAGATCCCGCAACTGTTCAATGTGTTCGCCGATCGATGCACGGTCGCCCTGGTTCTCGGTGGGAGCTCTGGGAGCCGGGGGGATGAGAGAAGCGATGGCAAACACGAGTGCGATGGCGAACAAACCGCGTGCCCACAAGTGCGGACCGGGCAATGTCATGAATGCTGCTGCCGCAAAGAGAAAAGCCGCGAGGGCGAGGTTGCGGGGACGAAGCAGCCCGACGCGGGCGTTTTCAACCCGTTTAGAAAGCGGGGCCGGTTCGTTCCGGATGAGCCTCCGGAGCGAAGCTATTGTTTTCGCGATGTTCAAAGCTCAATCCGCGGTCCGTTCACTTGCCCACCAGCAGAGCGATCGAACCATGCGGGGCTTTTAGAAACTCTAAAAACCTATGGTGAAGATTTGCTGATGCGACACACAGTCAGGCCTTTAAGATGATCGAAAGCTTGATCACGACTCGGCCTTGTCGATGTTTCGAGCTGCGTCGACGGTCAAGAGGGGCACGCCATTCTTGATTGGGAAGGCAAGTCGAGCCTTAAGGCTGATCAGCTCTTGCGCCGCCTCGTCGTACGTCAGTGGACCTTTGGTAAGCGGGCAAACGAGCAGTTCAAGCAATTTGGGATCCACGCGCTCGCCCGCCGGCGGTTTTGGGGTTTCTGCTGACATAATTGCGTACTCGCCATCTACTGCAATGTCGACCCGGAATCGCCGCCCGACGCAAGCTCCATTTCTGCGAGCGCAATGAGAACGTTGGCCCGCGTTCGCAGGTCGGAGGCTTCGAGGAGGGCTTGCTTTTCTTCCGGTCCATAGGGGCTCATGACGCTCAACGCATTTATCAGGAATTCGCTCGATGAACGCTGAATGGATGTCCAATCCGCCTTGAGACGGTTTTGCTCGAGATAGCTCTTGAGGACGCGGAGCAGGTGTTCGCGATCGATTTGCTCCTCGCCAAGTCCGGCACTGAAATCCTGCGCAAAGCGGTCATAACTGACGCTCATCACCCGATAAGCGTGGGTCGTATTCGCTTCGTCCACAACTTCGAAACGGGAGATCCCGGTCAATGTGATGACGAGGCGGCCGTCGTCGAGCTCCTGAAAGGACGTCACGCGGCCTGCGCATCCGATGCGCCGCAAGGCAGCCGATTTTCCGGCCGGGCTTTCGCTCACATCGAGCTTGCCGACGTCGTCACTCGCGGGCTGAATAATGCCGATGATTCGAGCGCCGGAGATTACGTCGTCGAGCATTGCCAGGTATCGCGGCTCGAAAATATTGAGCGGCAAAGTAGCGCGTGGAAGCAGGATCGCACCCCGTAGTGGGAACACGGGAATCCGTGAGGGAAGATCGGCGGGCCTTCGATAGCGTTTGATTGGAGCCAAGCGTCGTGTCCCTGGTTGCGGACCGTTCAGGCGAATAGCAGCGAAGAAAGCCTCCGGCGGCCTTCGGTAGTCATGGGGTCCTTCGGGCCCCAGGCATCGAAGAGTTGCACCAGCTGCTTGCGAGCGGCCTGTTCGTTCCAGTTTTTGTCACGCCTCACGATCTCGAGCAGGTGGTCGAGCGCGGCCTGCTTATCGCCCCTGGCGGCCAACGACACCGCGAGATCGAACCGCGATTGATGATCGGCCGCATTCTGGGCGAGCCGGGATTCGAGTTTCGCACGGTTATCCTTCTGATTAGCGAGCTTTGACAATTGGAGCGCGGCACGCACGCTTTCCACAGCGGCCGTCTCTCGCTTATCGGGCGGGACAAGCGCGATTGTTTGCTCAGCCCGCGCAGTGTCTCCGCTTTTCAAATAACATCGGGTGAGACCGGCAAGCGCCTGTGCGTTCTGTTTGTCCTGATGCAGGACCGAGGCGTAGGCTTCGGCCGCACTTTGCAGATCGTTGGCGTCGAGGGCCTGATCGGCCGCGGCCAGGACTGCGGCAATGTCGGCCTCCGCATCTTCCCCTACAAGGCGGTCTATGAATTGGCGGATGGTGCTTTCGGGTTGCACCCCCATGAAGCCGTCAAGGGGTTGGCCATCGCGAAATGCGTAGACGGTCGGCAGAGATTGCACGCGAAGTTGCCCGGCAATTGCCGGATGTTCATCGGTATTGATTTTCACGAGCCGGACCTTGCCGCCGTAACTCTTCACCACCTTCTCGAGAATGGGGGTGAGCTGTTTGCAAGGACCGCACCAGGAGGCCCAGAAGTCGACGAGAATGAGAGCATCTCGCGAGGCTTCGAGCACATCTATGGCAAATCCTGCGGTTGTGGTGTCCTTCACCACCTCAACGGTTGCAGCCGGAGAGGATGGCGCTTTCAATCCTCCGATTTCCATCTCGTGTTCCTCACAATCCCCGTTTTCCAGGGTTCTTTCGGTCCGGATCTGAGGTTGCGCCTCAGCGCAGCGCCGGTCCATTGCTGATTTCAGTGGCACAGCCCCCGTCA
>CAZSNH010000120.1:0-7510 GCA_964607855.1 uncultured Hyphomicrobium sp.
CGAGTTTGTCGTTCTTGAATCGGTAGGCGATGAGGTCCTCGATGGTGCCGATTTTGAGCCCATGACGCTGAGCGAATGGCACGAGGTCGGGCATGCGTGCCATTGTGCCGTCGTCGTTCATGATCTCGCAAATGACCGCCGCTGGATAAAGCCCGGCGAGGCGCGCAAGATCGACAGAGGCTTCCGTATGGCCGGCGCGAATGAGAACACCGCCTTCACGCGCCACCAGCGGAAACACATGCCCAGGAGAGACGATATCGTTGTGGTCCTTCGTGGCGTCGATGGCGGTCGCGATCGTGCGCGCGCGGTCATGCGCCGAGATGCCGGTCGAAATGCCTTCGCGCGCTTCGATGGATTGCGTAAACGCCGTGCGGTTTCGCGACGCGTTCGAGCCTACCATGGCCTCAAGGTGGAGCTGATTTGCCCGCTCTTGCGTGATGGTGAGACAAATGAGGCCGCGCCCGTGCTTGGCCATGAAGTTGATGGCATCGGGTGTTGCCATCTGCGCCGGAATAACGAGGTCGCCCTCGTTCTCGCGATCCTCGGCATCGACGAGCACGACCATACGGCCGTTACGCATATCTTCCAGGATCTCGGAAACCGGAGAAAGCACTCCACGGTCAAGCTCGCTTTCAACGGCGCTCGATTTTTTGGTCAACGTGCAAACTCCATTAAGCGGGCCGCATATCTCGCAAGGGGATCAATCTCAAGGTTGACGGCCTCTCCCGCCCTTTTGCTCTGCCATGTGGTTGCGGTCAAGGTGTGCGCAACGAGGTTGACGCCGAACGTCTCCCTCGTCACCTCGTTTACAGTGAGAGATATCCCATCAAGAGCCACCGACCCCTTTGTTGCGATGAAGCGGGCAAGGTCCGGTGGCAGGCTGAACTTAAACCGCCGGCTTTCGCCGTCTGTGCGTACGTCGGCGATCTGGCAAACGCCGTCGATATGTCCCAAAACCATGTGTCCGCCCAGTTCATCCCCGATTCTTAGCGCGCGTTCGAGATTGATGCGCCGGCCCTTTTGCCAAGCATGCAGCGTCGTCCTTGACAGCGTCTCGTTGGAGACATCGACCGAGAATACGGCTCCGCCAGGTTGGGGCTCGACCGCAGTCACGGTGAGGCAGCAGCCGTCACAGGCAATCGATGCGCCAAGCGCAATCGTGTCAAGCGCATAGCGGGTGCGGATCTTGAACCGGCCGCCGTCGCGGGCCGCAACTTCGCCGACATCCGTGATGATGCCCGTGAACATGACGACTCCCTATTGAGACCGGAACACGTGACAGTGGTCGTCGCCGATCCGGCGCGTCTTCGCAAGGGGGAGTGCAACTCCCGGGAGCCAGCGTGCGAGACAATCCCCAGCCGCAAGGCCGGCGCCTGATTGAAAGATGACCACTTCATCAACGGCGCCGGCGTCACCAAAGGCCCGCCATGTCTGTGGCCCACCCTCGACAAGCACGCGTGTCGTCCCCTCCTCCGCGAGGCGGGTGAGCAAAGCCGTTATGTCAATTCCAAGCCCGCTCGCCGCGGCTGGAAAGGTGAGAACACGCACGCCCACCGCCTCGAACCGGGAGGCTTTTTCCGCCGGCTCGTTTGCCAGCGCTGCAACAGTCACCTTTGCACTGCTCCCGGTTTGGCGAAAAACCTTGGCATTAAGCGGCAGGCTCAGCCGGCTGTCGAGAATGACCCTTTGGGGCGAGCGGTTGAGAAGTCCGGGCAGGCGACAGGTGAGCTCCGGATCGTCATCACGCACCGTTCCGGCCCCTACGATGATCGCGTCTGCTTCGGCGCGCATGAGATGTCCGAGCGCGCGGGCTTCGGCGCCCGTCACCCAGACCGGCCTCCCGCCTTTTCCATGAGCGATATTGCCCTGCCCATCAACGGCGAGCTTGACTTGCACGAAAGGCCGCATCCGCGTTACGCGGAAGATGTGCCCAAGTGTTACGTAACGCGCCTCGGGCCCGAGAACGCCTTCCTCGACGGTGATACCGGCCTCGCGCAGCTTCTCGCAACCCTTGCCTGCCGTTCGCGGATCAGGATCGGCCGTGCCGACGATGACGCGCGACAGACCGGCGGCAATGATGGCGTCCGCGCAGGGCGGCGTTTTCCCGCGGTGAGCGCAGGGCTCGAGCGTGACGTAGAGCGTGGCCCCTCGCGCACGCGCTCCGGCGCGGCGGATGGCTTCCGTTTCCGCATGCGGACGACCGCCGGCTTGCGTCCAGCCGCGTGCGATCACTTCGCCGGTGGTCACATCAGCAATCACAGCTCCGACGGAGGGATTGGGCGCCGTCTGCCCGAGCCCGCGCCGGGCGAGCCGCAAGGCAATGCGCATCATATCCGTGTCGAAGCTGCTGCTCATGGTGCCTGAGACCGGCCGGGGGATCCACTCCCACTCTATGGAGAATAATGCTCGCCCCGCGGATAGAACAGATCGGCGACGAGGTTAATGCTTTCTGGAAGGTCCGCTTGCTGCGCCGTCGTCTCGAGAGATTTCGCCCAAGACCTCCTGGAAGTCGGCAGCTTCGCGAAAATCGCGATAAACCGAGGCGAAGCGGACGTAAGCAACGGGATCGAGACCGCGTAAGGCTTCCATCACGCACTCGCCAATGGTCGAGGACGAAATTTCAGATTCGCCCGTGCTTTCGAGCTGGCGCACGATCCCCGACACCATGCGCTCGACGCGATCGGCATCTATCGGACGTTTGCGCAGCGCCACCTCGACCGACTTGAGAAGCTTGTCGCGATCAAAGGGAACCTTGCGCCCCGAACGCTTCACAACCACGAGCTCACGCAGTTGCACGCGTTCGAATGTCGTGAAGCGGCCGCCACAATCGGGACAAATGCGCCGGCGCCGGATCGCGGCACTCTCTTCCGTCGGCCGGCTATCCTTCACTTGCGTATTCTCGCTTGCGCAATAGGGACAGCGCATCGTGCCCTCCAGATAACAACAGGCGCCAGAGAGCGAATCTCTCCGGCGCCTGATACTTAACGGATAGCCGAGCTCTTTAGTAGATCGGGAAGCGCTTGCAGAGAGCGGTGGCTTCTGCCTTGACCTTTTCTTCGATGCGTCCGTTGCCGGCCTCACCGTTCTTGGCGAGACCATCAAGAACTTCGGCGATCATGCGGCCAATGTCTCGGAATTCAGCCTCACCGAACCCGCGCGTCGTGCCGGCAGGAGCGCCGAGTCGAATACCTGAGGTCACCATTGGCTTTTCGGGATCGAAGGGTACGCCGTTCTTGTTGCACGTGATGTGGGCACGGCCCAGTGCTTTCTCGGAAATGTTGCCGGTAAGCTTCTTGGGACGCAGATCGAGTAGAATGAGGTGGGTGTCGGTGCCCCCGGAGACCAGCGCGAATCCGTCCTTCACCAGCACGTCGCCCATAGCCTTGGCATTGGCGATCACCTGCTTCGCGTAAGCCTTGAACTCGGGCTTCAGGATTTCCCCGAAGGCGACTGCCTTTCCGGCAATCACATGCATGAGTGGGCCGCCCTGAATACCCGGGAAGATCGCAGAGTTGATCTTCTTGGCGAGTTCCTCGTCATTAGTAAGGATGATGCCACCACGCGGACCGCGCAGCGTCTTATGGGTCGTAGATGTCACGACGTGGGCATGCGGGAAAGGCGAGGGATGCTCGCCCGCTGCCACGAGGCCTGCAAAGTGCGCCATGTCGACCATGAGATAAGCGCCAATCTCGTCGGCGACCGAGCGGAACGCCGGAAAGTCGAACTGGCGCGGATAAGCCGAGCCGCCGGCGATAATAAGCTTGGGCTTGTGCTCCTTCGCCATCTTGCGCACCTCGTCCATGTCGACGCGGTGGGTGTCGGGGCGCACCTGATAGTGCACGGGCTTGAACCACTTGCCCGACTGGTTGACGGTTGCTCCGTGGGTCAAGTGACCGCCGTGGGCGAGGTTCAGGCCCATGATGGTATCGCCTGGCTGCAGAAGCGCGTTGAAGACGCCCTGGTTGGCCTGCGAACCTGAGTTCGGTTGCACGTTTGCGAAATTGCAGTTGAAGATTTTCTTGGCGCGATTGATCGCCAAGTCCTCGACAATGTCGACATACTGGCAGCCGCCGTAATATCGCTTGCCGGGATAGCCTTCCGCGTACTTGTTTGTCAGCACGCTGCCGGCAGCCTCGAGCACGGCGCGAGAGACGATGTTCTCCGAGGCGATGAGCTCGATTTCAAACTGCTGACGGCCAAGCTCCTGCTGGATCGCATCAGCGACTTCCGGATCGGTCTCGGCAAGCGGAGCATGAAAAAAGCGATGCGTCGGGCTCTTGGCCTTCAGTTTGAACATGGGGTTTCCTCGACTGTCTTGAGTTTTTCGGAATAGGACGCAGAAATGCCCGGGCGAGACCCATGGCGCTCGTTATTGCCGGTTCCTACTATGGTCGAAGAGGCGCCAACAAGGAAGCGCCTTGCCGCCGCGACTTTGCTTCGCAGGCAAATCCGGGACCTAGCCCTTTGGCCTGCTATTCGGCTGCCAAACGGACTGTTTTGCCGTGCGCCACCGGGCAAGCCGCCCATAGCTCCGTCAGGGCCGTCATGAGGGCGTCCATCTGGGCATCGGTATGGTGCGGCGTGGGGGTCAGGCGGATGCGTTCCGTCCCGCGCGGAACGGTTGGATAATTGATCGGCTGAGCGTAAATGCCGTAACGCTCGAGCAGGGTGTCGGTCACGGCCTTGCAGTGGACCGGGTCTCCGACGAGGATGGGTACGATGTGGCTCTGTCCTTCGATCACAGGAAGCCTTGCGGCCTTAAGACGCTTCTTGAGCGTGGCCGCCCGCTCCTGGTGACGCTCGCGCTCAACAGTACTTGATTTCAAGTGGCGAATACTGGCAAGCGCCCCCGCCGCCAAAACCGGCGCCAGCGAGGTCGTGAAAATGAACCCCGGAGCAAACGAGCGAACGGCATCGCATAGATCGCGCGTACCGGCAATATAACCACCCATGACGCCGTAGCCTTTGGCGAGCGTTCCGTTGATGATGTCTATCCGGTGCATCACCCCATCCCGCTCTGCGATGCCCCCGCCGCGGGGTCCGTACATGCCGACCGCATGTACTTCATCGAGGTAGGTGAGAGCGTTGTATTTCTCTGCAAGATCGCAAACGGCACCGATGGGAGCAATATGTCCGTCCATCGAGTAAACGCTCTCGAACGCGATAATCTTCGGCGTGCCCTTCGGGAAGGCTTTGAGCTTAGCTTCGAGATCGGCCAAATCGTTATGGCGGAAGATCCGCTTCTCGCACTGTCCATGGCGGATGCCCGCGATCATGGAGGCATGATTTTTCTCATCCGAGAAGATCACGCATCCTGGTAGCAGCTTGGCGAGGGTCGAAAGGGCGGCCTCATTCGCGACAAAGGCCGAAGTGAAGAGGAGCGCCGATTCCTTCCCGTGCAGATCGGCGAGCTCGCCTTCAAGCTCGACGTGGTAATGGGTGGTGCCGGAGATATTCCGGGTTCCGCCCGATCCGGCGCCGACCTTTTCAAGGGCCTCATGCATGGCGCCGATAACGGCGGGATGCTGGCCCATGCCGAGATAATCGTTCGAGCACCAAACGGTAATTTCGGAAACCGCCGAACCGGCATAGCGATCGGCCAGCGGAAATGACCCGCGCCGGCGTCGAAGATCCGCGAATACGCGGTAACGGCCTTCGGAGCGGATCTGATCCAATGCGGCTTTGAAGTGGCGTCCGTAATCCATTAAACGGTTTCCTCAACCCTTGGCCCGACAAGGCCCTTTTTTCGCCTAGCTTCCCCCGGCTCCGCCCCGGGATCAATCACCACTTAGTGTCGCGCCTTGACATCGGCAAATGTTTGGGGCGAAACCAACCTGCCAAACACCGGCTCATCGCCGTCCTGAGGCCCTATTATGCAAATTCTCGTGGCGATTTCAGGACTTACCTCAGTTTTGAGGTCACCAGGAAGCACAACCGGCTTGAAACCTAAATGACAGCGAAAGCGCGCGCCTAGACTTTGGTCAATAGGCGGCTGCCATTTCGCCAGCCCCATCGCGATTATAAAGGTCGCGGCGGAACTGGATGACACCATCCTCGGTGGCCCAAGCGGTGATGTAGACGAAGTAGAGCGGAACCGGGACTTTGAGGCGAATGTCGCGGCGTTCGCCTGATGTCCGGAGTTTCTGAATGACCTCGGCGCTCCAGCCCGGATTGCCGCGCAGCAGCCATTCCGCCAAAAGTGCGATATTGTTGACGCGTATGCAGCCCGAGCTGTCCGCACGGAAATTGCGCCCGAACAGTCCGTCTTTCGGGGTGTCGTGCATGTAGACCGACTCGGCGCTCGCGAAATTGATCTTGAGGAATCCGAGCGGATTATCCTTCCCCGGTTGCTGACTGTAGGAATAACCGTTGACGGCGGAAGAATTGAAATCGACCTCGAGCGGATCGAGCTTCTTGCCGTTTGGCCCGTAGGCATCGACCTTCATCTTGACCAGAATGCTCTGCCCTTCTGCCTGCATTGCTCGGCCGGCCGGAATGAGGTCCTTGGTAATGACGGTAGGCGGGAGTCGCCATACCGGATTGAAGTTCAAATCCGTGATCGTCGATCTGAGAAGCGGTGTCGGACGATCGGGCTTGCCAACGACGCCGGTGTGGCGCGATACGACCTGTCCCTTCTCAACAGCCTCGATGTGAGCCGCAGGGATGTTCACGATGACGTACTTCTCGTGCTTCTTTGTCACTCCCACCATTTCCGTGAGGCGGGTCAAGTTGACCTTGAGTTGTTTGAGACGGGCATCGGCCGGGATATTGAGGGCGGCTGCCGTGCGTTCGTCGACGACACCGGTTGGCGTCAGACCGCTGGTGGCTTGAAAGCGCTTTACGGCGTCCTCGAGCTCTCCGTCGAACGTCTCCCCGGCGTTGACGTCGCCGCGGTATTCTCCCGATGAGGCAAGACGCTGGCGCAGAACAGAAACCACGAAGTGAGAGTCTCCCGGACGCACGCGCACCTCCGGGACAGATGGCCAGCCTCCTCGATCGACAATTTCGGTATACTTGCGGATTGCCGCCTTCGTTGCATCGAGATTTGCCGGAGAGAGCGTGGCGAAGCCTGGCGGCGGATTGCCTTCCCATTCCTTAATAAAAGCGCGGTCGGTGGTGCGCGGTTTGGTGTCTTCCTCGTAGCCGAAGCCACCGAACGGAGAATTTGCCTGCGCTAAAGCCGACGGTAGCACGGCTCCCGCAGTGAAGAACAATGCTGCGGTAACAACCGGGACTATCCCCATTCGTCCAAGTCTTGGCATAAGGCCTCCCTCGAAACCGACTCTTCTTAACCGGCAATTCCCGCTTTGGCCACATCGGTCCGGAAACTTGCTGGCTGAGACACCGGGAGCTTTTAGCCGATCCTTAAGTCACATGGTGATGCCGAGGTGCCACAATTCGAAAGGGCGTGGCCTCTGCCACGCCCCTTGATTTTTTCCATGCTTTGCCTTGTACAGCCGCCGAGGCACTGCCGATTAGAGGCGGTAACGAATCTGGTCCGACCAGAAGC
>CAZSNH010000121.1:0-7490 GCA_964607855.1 uncultured Hyphomicrobium sp.
CATAGCCCGCTTCGCCACATGCGCGCCGGCTGCTGCCACTGGGGCAGCGGCCGGGGCGTTGGTCTCAATTGAAGAAATTGCGCCAAAGAGGCGCTTTGAGCCCCACGCACGAATTATTGGAGAGTCCTCACGTGTCTCTTGTTCCGCAGCAGAACCGCCCGCCGTTTCTCGGCTACGGGCTCGGCCTTCGCGCTCCGCATTATGCCGACATTCTGAATGGCGAGCCCGAAATCGACTGGTTCGAGGCCATTTCCGAAAATTACATGGTCCCAGGCGGCCAGCCCCTGAAGATGCTCGACCGCATCCGCGCCCGATACCCCATCGTGCTTCACGGCGTTTCACTTTCGATTGCATCAACCGCTCCCGTCGATCGGCAGTACCTGGCCGATCTCAAGGCACTTGTCGATCGCATAGAGCCCGTTTTTGTGTCTGATCATCTCTGCTGGACCGGCGTTCACGGGATCAATCTGCACGACCTGCTCCCCATTCCCTACACTCAGGAAGCCCTCGATCATGTGGTTTCTCGTGTGCAGTACGTGCAGGATTATTTGAAACGACCGCTCGTTCTCGAGAACGTCTCGAGCTATGTTCAATTCCGGCACTCCGAGATGCCGGAGTGGGAGTTCATCTCCGAGATGACGCGGCGCACGGGCTGTTGGCTGCTATTTGATGTCAACAACGTTTTCGTCAGCGCCTTCAATCATGACTACTCCGCCGAGGATTTCATCGCAGGCATTCCTGAGGATCGCGTTGTGCAATTTCATCTGGCGGGTCATGAGCACGCGACGAGCCACATCGTCGATACCCACGATGCGATGGTCTGCGATGAGGTCTGGGACCTCTATCGGGCGGCTCTTAGGAGGTTTGGTCCGGTCTCGACGATCATCGAGCGTGACGATCATATCCCCCCGCTCGCCGAGATGGTCGAGGAGCTTGGCAAGGCGCGCCGTTTAGGGTTCGAAGTTCTGGGTGACGCGGCGCGGCTGCCGGCCCGTGGAACCGCGGCTTAGAACAATGCGAAAAGGCATGGCCCAGTCCAAGGTTCCGGAAGAGCGAATGGCTTCGCTAAGGGCGGCTTCCAAGGTGCCGGGACTTGCTGAGCTTCAGGATCGCTTCATGTCTGCCATTTTGAAGGGTTCTGATGAGATTCTGGATTTCATTCCCGGCAATTCGCGGACCGGTAGGGAAACGCTGCTCTCCGTCTACAGGAATGCTTATCTTCTGCGGCTTGTCGGCGTCGTTGCATCCGACCACGAGTATCTCAAGGCTTACCTCGGAGACGAGCGCTTCGATTCCATGGCGCGAGCCTACGTTCGCGCCCATCCATCGCATTCTCCGAACGCGCGCTGGTATGCACAATGCCTTCCTGAATTCCTGATGTCGGAGCCCACCTACAATGCGCGACGCGAACTCGCGGAGATCGCGGCTATTGAACGGGCGCTCAATCTCGCCTTCGATGCCAGGGATGAGGCGGTTGTTGGTCTCGACATATTGCGAACCTTCCCGCCCGAGCGGTGGGGCGAGCTTGTATTTCGTCCCCAGGCATCGGCGCAACGGCTCGATCTCGGAACCAACGCCTATGACATCTGGTTGGCCTTGAAGGCGAGGTTGGCTCCGCCGCCGGCCGAATGCCTCCAGGAACCACAGAACTTTCTCGTTTGGCGCGAAGACGTGATGCCGAAGATCCGCCCAATCGGCAGGGAAGAAGCCATGATGTGGGATGAAGCGGTGAAGGGAGCGCCATTCGGCGCGCTCTGCGAGCTCGTTGCCGTCTTCGGCAATTCGGAAGAGGCGGCCTTGCGGGCGGCCCAGTATTTGCAGTCGTGGCTTTCGGGCGGACTCCTTGCCGGTGTGACGGCTAGCAGGGTCGCGGCAACTTCCGTTTAGGTCTCGTTAGGAAATTTTCTGCGAGAGGGGCTTTCCGCTCTCTGTTAACGCATGTCGCGTAATCTCGAGCGGTCTTAAAGGGATCGGAACGGGGAAACGCATGCGTTCGAGCACGGGGCTATACGTAAGCCGCCTCGATCACATGCGGGCCTTGGCGGCGTTTCTCGTCTATTGCTGGCATTTTCTGCATATCAAGATTCCCTATGAGATGGTGCCGACGTTCATGGCGCTCTCGCTCTTCGAGGAGGGGCACGCCGGGGTCGCCCTTTTCATGACGTTGAGCGGCTACCTCTTCGCCAAGATCATGGATGGCCGGAAAATCGATTTCGGCCGTTTTTACAGGAACCGTCTGCTCCGCCTCGTGCCGCTGCTTTCCGTCGTGCTCCTCTATTGGGCGTTGAGGGGCCAGGTTTCACTCGAAGGATTTGTGAAAGGCTTTCTCTCGTTCCCAACGTGGCCGCCGGGCACTTGGTCCATCGTCGTCGAATTCCACTTCTATTTGGGCTTCCCGCTTCTCTTGGTCTTGCAGCGAGTGCATCGGATCTGGCCGCTGATCGCGGTGCTTGCGATCAGCATCGCGTTGCGAACGCTGCTGTGGCAGGCCTATGGCGAGGTGCAATGGCTCTCCTATTGGACGATCATCGGCTGTATTGATCTTTTTGTGCTTGGCATGCTCTGGCATGAACTGGCAGGCAAGCAGCTGATCAAGGCGTGGCCTGGTCTCCTTGCTGCCGGCTCAATGATAGCGATCATAGGATTGTGGCACGCCTTCAATGGTATGGGCGGCTTCTACGGACTTGGCGGATATCCTTCATCGAGCGCGATCTGGATCGTAATCCCGACACTGCAGGGGCTCCTGTTCGGGGCGTTGATTGCGGGCTACGAGCGCATGGCGGTCAAAATCCCGGGCATGTTGGATCGTGGTCTCGCACGGACGGGCGAGGTCTCCTATTCGATCTATCTCGTGCAGTTCATCGTTTATCCGACTCTCGGCAAATACTGCGGCCTTTTGGGTTTCGATCTTGGGAACTTCTCCGTCGCGATGGCGCTCGCGGTTGCGACCTTCCCGGTTATCGTATTGATCAGCAATCTGACTTACGAGCTGATCGAGAAGCCGTTCCTTCGCTGGCGCCGCGCCTACGTCGAAGGCAGCCAGAATCGTTTTGAGGCGAAGCCAGAGGCGCGCTGGGTCCCTGTGGCATAGCCATCATTAGCCACTCCCGCGGCGCAGGCCTGCACTGGCGCGGATCGGAAGCCTGCACTAGTATCCGCGGCGCCGGGATCATTCCCGAATCGGCCCCGTAGCTCAGCCGGATAGAGCAACGGTTTCCTAAACCGTAGGTCGCGTGTTCGAATCACGCCGGGGTCGCCAGAAGTTTCAGCGACTTGGAGCCTGTTCACATCAGGCGGAAGCACAATCGGCACTGGTGGGGGAGCCCACGCATTCGGAAGGCGCGAACGGGGTGCGCCGATACCGCGCCAAAGTGGCCTCGACGATCCGGGCGCGTGCCTTGCGGAGCAGCGTCTTGAGCTTGGCGAAGCGCTGCTCGATCGGGTTCAGGTCCAGCTCGTCACGCTGGCAGGAAGAAGACCTTTGCACCCACGGTTCGCAACGCGGCAGGGTTAGCCCTGCCCCGGTGGCCGTCGAGGTTCTCCATGATGATGGCTTGGCAGAGCTCATGCAAGGTTCACCTCTCCTGCCGCCCTTGGGCCCGATCCTCTATCGGACACTCAACCCTGCTCATCATCCGGTGGGCTCCCTCGTCTGAGTGCCCTCCGAATAATGGGACCGACCTAGCCTCCCGTTATGATGGAGTCCACGATCTCAAACCGCTGGTTGCCGATTTTCACCGTGTAGATGCCGTTGTTCGATTTCCCAACCGTCATCTTGGCTCCGCCGTCAGCCTGCGACTGGTCATAGGACATCGGCGTTTCATCCTCGAAGAAGATCACGCGGTTGCCGCCATCGGGCCAGAAGACCGTGATCGAGCCATTGCCGTTGCCCTCTCGCACGACTCCGAACTTGCACTGCGTCATGCGTTGATCGGCCGAACGCGCGCAAGGCAGCTGGCCCGTGGCATTGAAGTTCGTGCCAGGCACTTTGGCATCGTATGACGGGGCATCTACCGCAACACGTCCCGGGAGCTGAACGGCTTTGCCCTCGTCAATGGAATCGCCATCCTTGCCGGCAAATGAAATCTCGGCGACGATGCCATCATTTGAGACGAGGCAACGCCACGGTGCGCGTCTGCTTCCCACCCCCACCATGACGACAGAATTGGCCTGGGAGAATTCTGAGCTCAGCACGGCGACGTTTCGCTCGCTTGTTTCCTTCACGATCCTGTCGAGGCAAGCACTAATGGACGCGCCGCCCGCGCGATCGGTCGGTTGAGCCGTATCCCTCGCCACGCGGGCGGGCGCGACATCGGCTTCCGTCTTTGCCCATTGGACCGGCGGCTGCGACGGAGGCTCGGAGCGGGCCGGGATCATCAACACCAAGCCGGGTTCAAGCAGACCAAAGTCCCGCACCGAGGGATTCTCCCGCAATAGCGCGTGCAGAGTAACACCGCAGCGCCAAGCAAGATGTTCTAGGGACTCCTCCTCTTGGAGAATCGCGCGATCGCCGCAAGGACTGGCCGTGTGATGGCCGACATGGCTTGGAAGGTGGATCAGCGCGGATTCACTAATCTTGCGAACGTTTGTGATCTGGGGATTGGCATCGAGAAGGGATTCGAGTGTGATGCCGCAGGTGCGGGCCAACCCGGACAGTGTTTGCCCTTTTTGCAGGTGCGTGTACGAACCGCAGCCATAGTGCGGCTCTTGTTGATGGGCGGGAATGCTTGCGTACGAATGCCCGACCGCCGGCACCTTCACCGTCGTCGTAAATGGACGACCGGTCATTAGAGGGTGCAACTCCATGGAGGCGACGCCAACCGCGATGTTCAAACCAGCTTCGCCTTCGACACTCAGCGGCTGTAGTGAGATCGTCTTCCTGCTGCCACCCACGAGCAGTTGTCCGCGACCACCGACGGCAACCGCTGCACCAGCCTCCAGGCCGCCATAAGAACCAGCAAGTTCACCCGGAGGCACGTCTGACGTTTCCGTAAGAACCGTCCAAGCGATGACGCCGCGACCCGACAAGCCAGCATCGAGACCGACCTCCCGCAGCTTGCCGCGATAGGCTTCGTTCTGTCCATTGGTCTTGTGAAACACGCAATGCAAATCGCGGGGTGAGCTCAAGATAAATGCGACGCCCTCCCCCACTTCACAAGTCAACATACCTGCTTCGGTGCGAGCGTGCGCAGCAGTGCAACCAAACCCTACCCCGAACGCGACAAGTGCAGCTCTTACGGCTCCTATCTTCAGCCAACTCACGCTTCTTCCTCCGATCGTTTCTAGGTGGCCCCCGCGTCACTCTGCATATTGTGCCTTGACGGGCCACATGGTCAGTTTCCATGTCTATCAGCAACTACCGACCGGTGGCACACATGGCCGTGCCCCATGCCGTTTCAGATCTGAGCCGGTCTTTTGTGTAGGAAGACCTCGTTACCGTCAAGAAAATGACAAATACGCACGGCAGGTTGCTGATAGCTCAAGGCTGGTGTCGGCCGTTCGCGGTGTTCAAAACACGCGGCAAAGAGGTCTGCGTCAGTTCCGGATTAGTCAGAACAAGGGGCATGGGTGGAGCCAATGTTTCAACTGTCGCGCCGCAGCTTTCTTCAATCAGCAGGCATCTCTGGCCTCGCTGCTGCAGCAGGGGCAGCCGTAGGTGATTGTGTTTGGGCGCAAGTCGTGAAAGAGATTCACGAACTGAAGCCCGGAGAATTTACCTGGCATCCCGAACGGTCTCCCACCGGTCCGGTGGCCATCATCGTCTCTATCCCGGATCAGCGCGTTCACGTTTATCGCAACGGCATTCGCATCGCGGTGTCGACGTGCTCAACCGGGAAACCCGGCCACTCGACCCCGACCGGAGTCTTCACAATTCTCGAAAAGGATAAGAACCACCATTCTTCAACGTATAATAACGCGCCGATGCCGAACATGAACCGGCTGACGTGGAGTGGCGTCGCAATACATGCGGGTATGTTGCCGGGCTATCCGGCTTCGCACGGCTGCATTCGACTACCGCTGCGCTTCTCGGAGCTTTTGTTTACCGTTACACACGTTGGCACACCGGTTATCCTCGCAGGCAGCCACACCGATCCCAGGGAGATCACGCATCCGGGGCTCGTTCTCTCCCAGTATGCCGAACACGAGTACGATACGGTCACCAAGAACTTGAAAGGCAAAACCAATCCGTGGGCTGCCACGGTTCAGGATTTTTCGAAGCCGGTGGCGGTCTTGGTGTCGAGCGCCGATGGCACGGTGACGCTTTTGGAAGATGGCCATACCATTGCCGAGGGTAGGGCGACGATCCGAGACCCGGGCACACCGCTTGGCTCGCACGCATTCGTTCTGATCGAAGCGCACGATGGCCACCAGGGGTTGATGTGGCAGGGCGTTGGGTATTCGAACGGATCTGGTGTTAAGGCCCCGGTGTCTGAGACAGCAGTTATTCAGAGAATTACCGCTGACCAGCCGGTGATCGAAGTCATGAAGCAACGCATGCACCCGGGCATGGTGCTCGTTACCACCGACCTGCCCGCCAGTCCCGATACGCGCACCGGCAAAGACTTCGTCGTGATGGCAACGGAGATCAGCTGAGGCTGCACGTGGCTGCTTAATGCGAAGATTAGAAAAAGGAAGTCGTCTTGAACATATGGAAATATGGTGTTGTGGCTGGTCTCTCAGCTTTGGCGGGTGGCCAATACGTACCGGTCGCTTTAGCGAAGACACCCGACATGATGATGCAGGTGTGCCGTGTCCGCGCACACGAGGTGATGCACGTTCGTTTGCCCGATATTGAAACGAAGTATGAAGGGCAACGCACCGATGGCACTCATGCGGTCAATGGGACCGCTTGGATGCGCGGCCGGACTGAGACGTTCCAATGTAGCTTTGATCGCTCGGGTCGCCAAATCATTCAGTTTATTGTCAATCAACCGACGGATGATTCATCGGCCACCCAGCTTTCCGAAACAGAGCTGCAGACAGAGACCGTCAAAGTGAACTTCGGCAGCAATCCCGCGCAAGAGTTTCAGGGGACGCTGAACCCGGGTGACTCGGTTCGATACGTTTTCCGGGGCGGTAACCGGAAGTTCCTTACGACCCACCTGTGGACGCGCAGCAACCGCACCTACTTCAACATCTTCACACCCGATGGCCAAACGCTTTATGAATCCGCGCGTGCGGGCAATGACTATCGGGGCCAGCTGTGGCTGGACGGAGATCACATAGTCGAAGTCTACAACATCAGCCAAGGCCGCGCTCCGTATGATATTCGTTTAGAATTGCGGTAAAGCGCCCTCGCGACGAGCGGAGGCGGTTCGAGCGTTTCTCAATGCGCGGCCAGGGGGCGCCGCATACGACCCACCCGATCTGTACCCGACCGGCGCCTTCGAGCGGATCATTTCAAATAAGATCCTCGAAGGCGCCCCTCTTGCCGGAAACGAAGCGGCGGTGCGACTTCAGTCATGGTGCATCAGCCGCTGACGTTCCGC
>CAZSNH010000122.1:0-6923 GCA_964607855.1 uncultured Hyphomicrobium sp.
CACGCGCTTTCCCAATATCGACGTTCCCGTCATTCAGACCCGCGTCTATCAGTCCGGATCCGCACCGGCTGAACTCGAGACGCAGGTAACGAAGAAGGTCGAGGACGCAATTGCCGGAGTAACCGGCGTCAAGCACATTTCCTCAAACATCACAGAAGGCGCCTCCGTCACCACCATCGAGTTCCGGCTCGAGATCGATGCCGATCGCGCGCTGAACGACGTCAAGGATGCCATCGCACGCATCCGCACCGAGCTGCCGCGCACCATCGAGGAGCCCGTAACCCAGAGACTCGAAATCGAAGGATTGCCGATCGTCACCTATTCGGCTGAGTCGAAATCGATGACTCCCGAAGAGCTTTCGTGGTTCGTGGACGATACGATTATTCGCCATCTTCAAGGCGTGAAGGGTGTTTCGAAGATCGAACGTATAGGCGGCGTGACGCGCGAGATCCGGATTTCCCTAGACCCCGACCGGCTCCTTGCCATGGGCATTACGGCCGGCGACGTGAACCAGCAGCTGAAAGCCACCAACGTCGACCTCGCGGGCGGGCGCGGCGAGGTTGGTGGACGCGAGCAGACCATCCGAACGTTGGCAGGCAAGCACTCGATCGACGACCTCGCAGCGACCTCAATCGCGCTCCCGCAGGGCCGCAAGATCCGGCTCGATGAGCTGGGCACGGTCAGCGACGCCACAGCTGAACAGCGCACCTATGCCAAGCTCGACGGAAAGCCAATCGTTGCCTTTTCGGTCTCGCGTGCGAAAGGCGCCTCGGACACCGTAGTCGCCGGGGACGTCGCGGCCAAGATCGCCGAGATCGAAGCCGAGTACCCCGATGTACGCTTCAATCGCATCGACAATACCATCGATTACACGTTCGGTGTCTATCGCCAGACGATGGATACGCTCATCGAAGGCGCCGTTCTAGCCATCATTGTCGTTCTTATTTTCCTGCGCGACTGGAGAGCAACCCTCATCTCAGCCATCGCCCTTCCGCTTTCGATCATACCGGCTTTCTGGGCCATGCAGGTGATGGGCTTCTCGCTGAACCTCGTGAGCCTTCTCGCGATCACGATCGTGACGGGCATCCTCGTAGACGATGCAATCGTTGAAATCGAGAATATTGTTCGCCACATGCGTATGGGCAAATCGCCCTATCGCGCCGCCCTTGAGGCGGCCGACGAAATCGGTCTCGCGGTGATCGCGATCACCTTGACGATTATCGCCGTCTTTACGCCCGTAAGCTTTATGGGCGGCATTGCTGGCCAATATTTCAAGCAGTTTGGCCTCGTCGTTGCAGCCGCTGTATTTTTCTCCCTGCTCGTGGCCCGGCTCATTACGCCGCTGCTTGCCGCCTATTTTCTGCGTAACACCCATCACGAGAACCGCGAGGGCCTGCTCATGCGCACCTACACGCGCATTGTCGGCTGGTCGGTAAAGCATCGCATTAAGACGGTTGCGCTCGGTCTCATGATTTTTGCGGGGTCCATCGGCAGCTTCTTCCTGCTTCCTTCCGGTTTCCTTCCGGCGGAGGACAACGGCCGCGTCCTCTTGGGGCTCGAGCTCCCGCCCGGATCGCGCCTTTCCGACACGGAAAAGGTTGCCGATAAGATCACCAGCCGTATCCGGGAGCGCGACGACGTCATGAGCGTGTTCGAAATTGGCGGCACGCTACTCGGATCAGGTTCAGAAGTCAGAAAATCGACATTCATCCTCACCTTGCTTCCCAGATCGGAACGCAAGCTGAAGCAGGCTGACATCAAGCAGCAGATCGGCGAAAGCCTCAAGGACATTCCAGACATCCGCTACTGGTACATGCAGGATGACGGCCAGCGACAGCTTTCGCTCGTCGTATCGGGCCGTGATGGTGAGGCGGTCAGCAAGGCTGCTGCCGAAATCACGAGCCAGGCCAAACGGATCCCGACGCTGCTCAATGTCGTCTCGACAGCGGAGCTCGACCGGCCAGAGATCAGAGTCTATCCGAAATCGGATATCGCCGCCGAACTGGGCGTCTCGACAGAAGCGATCTCGGAGGCCGTGCGGATCGCTACCATCGGCGACATCGGCGCCAATCTGGCGAAGTTCGATGTCGGAGACCGCCAAGTTCCTATTCGCGTGCAGCTCAAGGAGAGCGCGCGTGAAAACCGGCAGATCATCGAAGAGCTCAAGGTGAAGACCGCTTCTGGAGCCGCCGTGCCTCTCACCACGGTTGCCACCTTCAGTTTCGGCCAGGGGCCGACGGCCATCGACCGCTATGACCGCACGCGGCGCATTTTGATCGGCGCCGATCTCGTGGGCGAGACACCCCTCGGGGATGCGGTTGAAGCCGTCCTCAACGTCGAGGCAGCCAAGAATCTGCCTGCTGGCGTCGAGATCAAGCAGTTCGGTGACGCTGAGATCATGGGCGAAGTTTTCCAGGGCTTCGCGGACGCCATGAGCGCCGGATTGATGATGGTGTTTGCGGTACTCGTCCTCCTCTTTGCGAACTTCCTGCAGCCGGTTACGATCCTGTTCTCGCTCCCGTTGTCGATTGGCGGTACGATCGTCGCCCTCGCTTTGACGGGCAACGCTATCAGCCTGCCGGTCGTAATTGGCATCCTGATGCTGATGGGTATCGTGACCAAGAACGCAATCATGCTCGTCGATTTCGCGGTTGAAGAGATGCGCTCCGGAGTGCCTCGGCTGGATGCCATCGTCGATGCAGGCCGCAAGCGCGCCCGTCCCATCGTCATGACGACGATTGCCATGATCGGCGGCATGTTACCGGCGGCCCTCGCCATTGGATCGGGCGGCGAGTTTCGCGCCCCCATGGCAATCGCTGTCATCGGCGGCCTCATCTCGTCCACGGTATTGTCGCTCGTCTTTGTTCCCGCTGTCTTTGTCCTCATTGACGATGTGAGCCGGCTTATCTCGCGCATCTTTAGCCGCTTCATCGGACCCGCTGACGAGTCAGAACCAGCGAATTTGAAGCCGGTCCAGCCCATGCCTCACTTGGATCGCACCCGGGCTGCTCCTGAAACAAAGCCGCTTGCTGCCGAGTAATGCAAGGGCAAGAAAAAGCCGTAGCGGCCACTGGGGACGCTACGGCGTTCTCGACAACCTGGACGAAAGCGATGTTTAGTTTGCGCTGGCCGTCCCGCCGGGAAGAGCCGACTGCTGGCCGCCATCCTGCTTGAAGAAGACATCTACTCGCATACCGGGAAGAAGAGGTGGCTGGCCATCGAGCGTCACCATGACCTCGAGCACCTCCACATCATTGGGACGGCGCGGGCCGCGCGTCACAATCTGCGGAGCACTGAGCGAGGCGGCGAGTGACGTCACAGTCCCGGAGAATTCCCGATCGGGATAGGCATCGACCTTGACCACGGCGCCTTGACCCACGCGCACCTTCACCACCTCGCGTTCTTCGAGTTCTGCGCGCACACGCAGCGTCGAAATATCGCCGAACATCAAGAGTGGACGCTCGCTCGAGGGAGCGGCAATCTCGCCCGCTTTGGCAAAGATGTTCAAGACGGTGCCATCGGCTGGAGCGCGAACGCGCGTCCGCTCGATGGCGGCGTATAGTTGAGAGACGTCGGCCCGGGCCTGTTCGAGAGCAACATCGAGGCGACCCATCAGCGGCATGTCTTTCGACGCTGCCACGCGTTCCAGGATCAATTTTTCGTCCGCGAGCTCAGACCTTGCGGTACCAAGCTTGGTGCGAGCTGCGTTCACATCATCAATCTTACCGTTGCCAGCCCTGTAGATGGCAAGCGCACGGTCGAAGGCCTGCTGCGCCAGGAACACGTTGCGTTCGGCACGCGCGACGGCGTCCTGCGCATTGCGACGGTCGAGAACGGGGCCCTTGGTCTGGGGCTCCTCATCGCGCTCGAGGGCGCGGACCTCAAGTTCGGCCAGCGCAGAAACAAGACGCGCCTGGAGCTCCTTGTCGTCGATGCGAACGAGGACATCACCCGCCGTCACCTTGTCTCCATTGGCGACGGCGACTTCGACAATTTCACCCGAAGCGAGAGCGGAAATGCGGATCTCACCATTCTTGGGCTCGACGCGGCCCGTTGCTGATGCGGCCCAAGGAGAACGCGGCGCGGGGGTATCAGCTGCGTGTGCGAAGCCTGATGCGTTTCCACCAGCTTGCATCCAGCTCACCGCATTGCCGATGCCTGCGGCCAGAGCTAACGCGATTGCAAGAGTGGAAAGTGTCGAATCCAACTTAGCCATGTGCTTTACGCCTCTTCGTGAGATCGGTGATTTCGGGAGCGTCGAGCCCGGCCGGGCGCCGCTCCTCTCCAACGATAAGTCCATCTTCTATGCGCACGACGCGATCGGCATAGCCGAGCGTTCTGGGATCGTGCGTCACAGCGAGAACGCTGCGATTCTGTTCTTTTGCGATCCGTGCAAGAAGCGCCATGACGGCATGACCATTCTCGCTATCGAGGGCCGCCGTCGGCTCGTCCGCAAGCACGATGGTGGGCGAGCTCGCGATGGCGCGAGCCACCGCTACGCGCTGCTGCTCACCACCCGAAAGGTGTGAGGGAAAGTGCTGAAGACGGGAACCGAGGCCAACCTCGTGCAGCACTTCTTCGGCGCGTTGCGCAGCCGGATAGCCCTTTTGCCCCAACACATCGAGTGCGATACGCACATTTTCGAGCGCATTCAACGTCGGGAACAAGTTATACGACTGGAAGATATAGCCCATGTTCTTGCGGCGAAGGTCGGCAAGCTGCTCGGGTGTCAAGCCTTCCGTACTTTGACCCTGAATTCGAATGACGCCCGACGTCGGCGTCAAAATGCATCCCAGGATAGAGAGAAGAGTTGTCTTGCCCGAGCCCGAGGGCCCCATGAGCAGCGTGAGCTCACCCGGTACAAGCCTCAGGTTGACGCCCTTTAACGCCATCACCTTGCCGACGCCCTTGCCCAACTCCTTGGTGACGTTTTCCGCCTCAAGGGCAAATTTTTCAGCATTGGACGTCATCGATTGAACACCGTCGCTGGATCGATTTTCATGACTTTCATGATCGCCGACAGCGCCGAGATCGCGCACATGCCGAGGGTCACTCCGAACAAACTTGCCGCCAGGCCAGGCGTCATCACGAGCGGCAAAGGCGTCGACCGGCTGAGATAGAGAATGCCGAGCGCGATCAACATACCAAGACCGTAGCCGATCACCGCGCTCATGCCGGCCTGGGCCAGAATAACTTTGTGGATATAGCCCGATGACGAACCGAGTGCGCGCAACGTGGCGAACTCGTTCAGGTGGTCCTTCGTACTTGAGTAAAGCGTCTGCGCCACAATCACCGTGCCGACGAGAATGCCGAGGAGTGCGCCACCGATCAGCGCCACACCGGCACCCGTCCGGAACAGCCACTGCTTGAGACTTCTGGTGTGGAACTCGTCCTTGGTCAGGACTTCGGTACCTTCGAGGTTTGCAGCGAGAGCATCGCGAACCTTCTCCACGTTAGCTCCCGGCTCGAGCTGAACCAGGAAAAAGCTCGACTTGTCGCCTTCGGTCCCGAGCAGGTTGCGGGCACGGGAGATGGTTGTGAACGTGTAAGGTGACTGGGTAAACGAGCGCACCCCCTTGGTCAGAGCCCGCACGCGCACGCGCCCTTGCGCGATCTGAGCGGTCGAGCCCATGCCTTCGATACCAAGCCAGCTCAAGTAGGTGTGGTCGGCGGTGACGCCATCGGGGCCCTTAATGTCCTGCGGCGTACCCTCGATGAGATTGAATGGCACGAGACCGCCGTACTCAAAATCGGTGCCGACGAGCACGACACGCGTCGAACCACCCTCAGGCTTGCGCCACTCGGCAAATGATACGACGAGGGGGATGACGGACTTGACGCCCGGCGTTGCCAGCGCCTGATGGCGCGTCCCCGGCGTGAGGAGAATGCCGCCTTCTTCGAAGCTCTTGGCTCCATACGCCGTGATCCACAGTTCGCTCTGCGATTGGTCGATCATACTGGTGATCATGCGGCTGGCGCCGAGATAGAGCCCCAATTGTACCGCGACGAGCACAATGGAGAACAAGATTCCTACGAGGGTCACCGCCAGACGGATGCGGTCATGAAACAAATTTCGGAACGCCAAAGTCAGGATCATTTCAATTGACCGATCGTCAGCTTTTTTCGCGGGTGAGACCTAGAATTGCACGCTCGTCAGACCAATATGGAAGGTCTTGCCGCGGCGGTCGCGTGATGCGTTAAAGGCCCAAACACGGAACTCCAGGGCTTTCTTCACGTGACATCCATTTAGATCTCTAACGACTTTTATACCACTGCGGCATAATTAACTTCTAGTGATCATTATGCTTTGGCGAAATCGTGTTCGGACGTGCGGCATAGCTTCCAACGCATAAAATGCCCGAACAAAAAAGCTATAGCGGCATCGCTGTTTTGCCGCTTTCCGTTGCTAGATCCAATACTTGGTCGCGAAGATGAAAAAAGAGTGAACTCCATGCTTCCGCGAAATCCTCTGTTCCGCCGCCACCAGTGGTCGCTTCTCACCGCTCTTGCTGCGGCAGCCGTTGCAACCCAGCCGAGCTTCGCCGCCGAGCCCGGAGTGCCACCGCTTGGAACGTGGATCAATCATTCCGGTAAAGGCGGGATCGAGACATACATGTGCGGCAAGTATCTGTGTGGCCGGGTTGTATGGCTTCGCGAGCCGCTGACCAGCAGCGGCAAGCCGATGTACGATGGGCGCAATCCCGATCCGAAGAAGCGCGAGCGCCTCATCTGCGGTTTGACCACGATCCTCAATTTGAAGCCGATGACAGACGGCAGCTGGGGTGACGGTCAGGCTTACAATCCCGAAGAGGGAAAAAGCTATGATGTCTCGGTGAAGCTTGCATCTCCCGATGAACTTGAGGTGACAGGGTCCGTTCTCTTTTTCAGCAAGACCGTTCAGTGGAAGAAAGCGCCGCCCGATC
>CAZSNH010000122.1:6933-7468 GCA_964607855.1 uncultured Hyphomicrobium sp.
CGATCTTCCGCGTTGTGACGTCGCACTTCAGAACCCAACTGCACCTGCGCCAACTCAAGCGGCAAAGCCACCTGCCGCGGCGCCAGCTACCCCGACTGTGCCCGCGACCGTCAAGGCTGTGCCCACCAAGCCCTCCGCTCCCGCCGCGGACGCGAAGCCAGCCACTCTAACCGCCCCGGCCAAACCCTCTCCTGCGGCTGCATCCAATTCCTCAGCGGCGACACCGGCAGCCGCTGCCAAATCAGCAACCAAACCGACCTCCACAACGACGAAGCCGACAGCGACGACAGCGCCTGCGCCAGCCACGAGTGCCAAGCCGGCCAACGTGAAGACAGCGGTGCCGGCGGCCCCTGCAGCTGCTAAAGCTGTGACCCCCGCACCTGCCCAGAAGACCACGACACCGACAGCCGCTGCCAAGACGACGGCGGCTCCGACGAACGTACCAAAGCCGGTCGCGGCCACTCCGCCTGCCAAGAAACCCGCCAGCACCACGGCTCAACCGGGTACGCCAACAGCGGCACC
Organism: uncultured Hyphomicrobium sp.; assembly: GCA_964607855.1. GTDB lineage: Bacteria > Pseudomonadota > Alphaproteobacteria > Rhizobiales > Hyphomicrobiaceae > CAZSNH01. Next base: position 7,456 of record CAZSNH010000122.1, read on the forward strand.
TGCGACTGCTTCG
>CAZSNH010000123.1:0-7465 GCA_964607855.1 uncultured Hyphomicrobium sp.
CCATCGAGCTCAGGCCATGACCGGCGCTCTTACACCACGCCATGGGGCACGATCGCCGGGGACAATTCTATGCCTTTTCAAATGCTAGCTCGGGCCGGATAAAACGGCATCTGATCTGGTCGCGCTTTGGTGAGACTACCTTCGCAGGCGCGAGACTGATTTGTGACAAAGTTGAGAATATGACGAGTACACGCAATATTTTTCGTGTATAATTCAACACTAGAACGGCTCTAGGGGGGGCCGGTCTTACGTATCAGTCCAACGGTTTGAGGGAACCGGGACGATTGGAGTTGCGAGTTGTTGCGGGGTTTGTGTGATGGTAGGCCGTTCAATCGCCATGGCGGTAGTTGCCACCCTGTTGGGTCCGGCTCTTGGCGTAGGATTGTTCGTGCTGCTCAATAACTTCTGAGCCACGAAATTAACTCTAGCGGCGTTACAGCCAGCGGTTCTGGGAAAGGTTCGCTGCGCGCAATGGGCGTAATTTTGCGCGCAAAACGAGACAATTTCTTACCCTTTAGGTTGCTTAGTGAGTTGCCCTCCGTATTTTTCGCTCCCATAAGATCGCAGAAGATAAACACTGAGCCTGCTCGGGTTTGGGATGAGCGAACCAAGACTCGCCGATGACTGTTTTCGACCCAATCATAAGCTGCTGGGCCACGCGGAAGCCATCCGTCAGCTGAAATCGCGGGTCTCGGCGATCACCGGCGTGGAAGCCGTCGCTATTGATGAGGCGCTTGGCCGCATTCTGGCTTCCTGCGTCACTGCCGAGCACCCGGTTCCTGCTCATACCAACGCTGCCGTCGATGGATTTGCCTTCGCAGCCAGGGAGCTCACCGGCACTCTCGAAACACTCTTGCCCGTTTCGGGGAGAGCAGCGGCTGGGCATCCTCTTCAGTCGACGCCGCCGGCTGGTTCTGCGGTACGGATTCTGACTGGCGCCGTATTGCCCGACGGGCTGGACACGGTTGCCATGCAGGAGGACTGCGCCGTCGAAATCGCGGTGGACGGCAGCGAGCGCGTAAAAATCCCAGCCGGTCTCAAGCCCGGCGCCAATGTCCGCAGGGCGGGTGAAGATGTTTCTGCCGGTACCCGGCTTTACTCAGCCGGACATGTGATCCGCCCGCAGGACCTAGCCGCGCTTGCCTCCATCGGGCTCGCATCTATTTCCTGCCGCAAGAAGCTCGAAGTGGCGCTCGTTTCGACCGGAGATGAGGTTATTCGTGCCGGAACCCGGCCCCTTCGATCAGGCGAAGTCTATGATGCGAACATGCCGATGTTGACGGGCCTTGTTACTCTCGCGGGCGCCCGTGTGACGGATCTCGGCGTCTGGCCCGACAAATTGGAAGAGGTAAAGAGCCGGCTCGCAGAAGCCGCGCGCAAGTTCGACATCATCCTCTCCTCTGGCGGCGCGAGTAAGGGTACGGAAGATCACATGGCCGCAAGCATCGATAGTCTCGGCACGCGCCACTTCTGGGAGATAGCAATCAAACCCGGTCGCCCGATGATGCTGGGACAGATTGCAAATACACCCGTCATTGGCCTCCCCGGCAACCCCGTTGCCGTCTTCGTGTGCTTTCTCATGTATGTTTTTCCGATGCTAAGAGCGCTGTCGGGTGCACCGTGGCCAGAGCCGCGACGGCTCATGCTGCCGGCCGCATTTTCGTTTCCAAAACGAAAGGTGGGCCGGCGCGAATTCTGGCGCGGCATGATCGTCGAGACGCCAAGAGGTCTTGCTGTCGACAAATTTGCCCGTGATGGCTCGGGATTGATCTCTGGATTGCGGGCCGCAGACGGCCTTATTGAATGCCCCGAGAACGTCGCCGCCGTCGTCCCGGGCGATATGGTTGCCTTTATTCCCTTTACGGAGTTCGGGATTCTCGGCCGTTAGAGAATGAATTTCGAGAGATCTGCGTTTTTTGCGAGCGCCCCGACGCGGCTGTTCACGTAATGCGCATCGATTGTCATCGTTTCGCCCGAGCGCTCGGAAGCATCGAACGAAATCTCCTCGATCACGCGCTCGATGACCGTTTGCAGCCGCCGTGCCCCGATATTCTCGACAGTGGCGTTGACGAGGACCGCAGCATCCGCCACGGCGTCGATGGCATCCGACGTAAAGGTGACCGTGACACCCTCTGTCGCCATGAGTGCAACGGTCTGCTTAATGAGGCTTGCTTCAGGCTCGGTAAGAATGCGCCGGAAATCCTCGCGCGTGAGCGCCTTAAGCTCGACGCGAATGGGAAGCCGGCCCTGTAACTCGGGGAGCAGATCCGACGGCTTGGCGACATGGAAGGCACCGGATGCAATGAAGAGGATATGATCGGTTTTCACGGGCCCATACTTGGTCGATACGGTCGTGCCCTCGATCAGCGGCAGCAAATCGCGCTGAACGCCTTCGCGCGAAACATCGGCTCCGGCCCGGCCTTGTTCCGACCGCGAACAGATCTTGTCGATCTCATCCAGAAATACGATGCCATCGTTCTCGACCGCGCGGATCGCTTCGGATGTGATTTGATCGTTGTCGATCAGCTTGTCGCTTTCTTCCGCAATCAGGATGTCATAGCTTTCCGCGACCGTCGTCTTGCGCGATTTCTTTCGCCCGCCGAGCGCCTTGCCCAGCATTTCACTGATATTGATTGCGCCCGCGGACGCGCCCGGCATACCGGGGATCTCGAAGATTGGCACGCCGTGGCCGCTGTCCGCGACCTGGATTTCAATCTCCTTGTCGTTGAGCTCGTTGCCTCGCAACCGCTTGCGGAACGAATCTCGCGTCCCCTGCGACGCATTCGGCCCGACGAGGGCATCGAGTACGCGTTCTTCCGCCGCCTTCTCGGCCTTCGCACGCACCTCCTTGCGCTTGGCCTCGCGCACAAGCGAGCGGCCCACTTCCACGAGGTCGCGCACGATCTGATCGACGTCGCGGCCGACATAGCCCACTTCCGTGAACTTTGTTGCCTCGACCTTGAGGAAAGGCGCACCTGCGAGTTTGGCAAGGCGGCGCGAAATTTCGGTCTTTCCGACCCCCGTGGGACCGATCATGAGGATATTCTTGGGAAGGACTTCCTCGCGCAAGCTTTCGTCGAGCTGTTGACGGCGCCAGCGGTTGCGCAGGGCAATGGCGACCGCTCGTTTGGCGTCGTCTTGTCCAATGATAAAGCGATCGAGTTCGGATACGATTTCGCGCGGCGAGAAATTTGTCATCGATTGTCAAATATGGGAGGGGCAAACCATTTTGCCCAGAGGGTGGGCAATAGCCGCAATGCCGAACGCCGTAAAGGGCGCCAGAAGACGCCAAGCGCCACCGCAGCCGCTCCAATCCCGATACCAGCGGCAATCAGTCCCGCCCAGGGGGCCTGTTGAACCTGAAAAAGCGAAATCATGAAAATGGAGAGCACGTACAGTACGGCCCCCGCGACGAGAGCGGCCCGATCGACGATGAGGGAGATGAAAGCAAACCCGAGGAGAAGAAACAGCATAACCGCCGTTTCGGCGGGATGGGGCACGCCAATGAGGGGGTGATCGGCAACATTCGCGAGTGCAGAAATGGCCACCATGGGCCCCGCCAGAAGATGCAGCCAGAAAGCCTCTTCGCATGTCGCGCCGGTCTCGGCGCGCGACCTGCTATCAAGCCTGCAGGCATGGAGGAACACGCCTGCGCCGTAGAGAAGGCTCACTTCCGGCACGAACGAACCATCGCTTTCAGGCGATGAGGCAGCCGCCAAACGGGCGGTGATGGTCACGAGACCAACCGTCATCAGCCAGCCTGCCAGCGCAATCGGGAACATCGTAAAAGGCAGGCGGAACCTGTAATAGTGAGCAAGAAATGCGAGGACGGTCCCGGAGGCCGAAAGATGAGCCGCCTTATCAGCAAAGCCAGACGCCACGAGCCAGGCGAAAATCGCTAGCCCCGAAAAGGCGGCAAAGAGAACCGCGAGTACGATGCCGGCCGCTGGTGTGAAGGAGCGGCGGGAGAAGAGTTCGGCGAGACCCCACATGACAAAGGCGGCCAAGCTCCACAATAGGGCAACGTGAGGGAAAAACACTGCGCCGGCATTCAACAGCACCCGACCAATCGTCAGAATAATGAGGCCTAGGATGGCCAACATAATGGACATGGCGGCGCCATGCGCTCGCCGGCGCCATGACTGCGGCTGCAGAGTGATTTCGTCCGCCGCGTTCGCCTTAACGATCCCCACGTGCATGAACCCTCGAATGCGTTGAAACGTGACCTGAAGTGTCCCTTGGGAGAACGGGACTTTATTTGGTCGAGGGAAGGCTCTCGAGCACAAGGTTGGTATTAGTGTAAACGCAAATGTCCGCAGCGATCGCCATCGCACGTCGCGCGATCGTCTCGGCATCGAGCGGCTGATCGAGAAGAGCGCGCGCCGCAGCAAGTGCAAATGCGCCACCCGAACCGATGCCCATTACATGGTTTTCCGGTTCAAGAACGTCACCGTTTCCGCTGAGCACCAGCGTGGTGTCCTTGTCGGCCACCAGCATCATGGCCTCTAGCCGGCGCAGATAGCGATCCGTTCGCCAGTCCTTGGCCAGTTCGACGGCCGAGCGCTGCAGCTGGCCGGGAAACTGCTCGAGCTTGGCTTCGAGGCGCTCGAACAGGGTAAAGGCGTCTGCGGTTGCACCGGCAAACCCGCCGATCACATCGCCCTTCGCGAGAGGGCGCACCTTGCGGGCGTTCGATTTCAGAACGGTCTGCCCCAAAGTCACTTGCCCATCGCCCGCGATGACCACGCGTCCGCCCTTGCGGACTGTTAAGATTGTGGTCCCGTGCCAAGTTGTAGAACCGCTGGAATGGCTGGAAAGTTCGGTCATGAGGCCCCGGAAACGTCTACAATCGTGGCAGCAACGCCGAAGAACCGCTGCACGATCGCATCGGTTCTGGATCAGAGTTTATCAAGCTGATAAACGCTTGCTCACGATGTTGCAAGAACGGCTCCCAGCGAGTGCGGGAGAGAGAAATGGGGACAAAGCGTGAAGCGGCAAGCAACCATCAATCGCAAGACCAAAGAGACCGATATTTCGGCCTCCGTTGATCTCGATGGGACAGGCTCATACGACATCAAAACAGGCGTCGGCTTTCTCGATCACATGTTGGAACAGCTCGCTCGCCATTCCCTCATCGATATCAAGCTCGCCGCCAAGGGCGACCTGCACATCGATTTCCATCACACGGCCGAGGATACGGGGATCGTGCTTGGCCAGGCCGTCGCCAAGGCCTTGGGCGACAAGATGGGCATCAACCGATATGCGGACGTGCAACTTCCGATGGACGAAACGCTGACCCGGGTGGCGCTCGATGTCTCCGGCCGGCCCTACCTCATTTGGAAGGTTGAATTTTCGCGGCCCAAGGTCGGAGAAATGGACACCGAACTCTTCCGGGAATGGTTCCAGGCCTTCGCGCAAAATTCCGGCATTACGCTTCACGTCGAAAATCTTTACGGCGAGAACAATCACCATATCGCCGAGACTTGCTTCAAAGGACTGGCCCGCGCCTTGAGGATCGCAATCGCGCAGGATCCCCGGCAAGCGGGCCGTGTTCCCTCGACCAAGGGAACGCTTTGAGTATGATCTCGACGATTGCGCGGAACTGGAGCGGCAACGGGTTGCACGTCTACACCGTACATGAAGAGCCAAACCCTCCGGCCGATCGCCTTGATCGCGCCGAAAACCTGCGCTTCGTTCGAGACGGCTTCTCGTGGGGGGCGCTCTTGTTCGGACCACTGTGGCTCATCGCCAAGGCCCGCTGGCTGGAGCTTGTGGGCTATATCGTCGTGACGATAGCAATCCTCGGGCTCATCAAGGCATTCGGGGGAGGCGAACACGCGCCCGCGCTCGCCCTAATGGCGCTTAACGCCATTCTCGCCTTCGAGGCCTCGACCCTCGAACGCCTCTCCCTCGAACGGGCTGGCTGGCAGGAGATCGGGACCGTGACCGGACGCGACCTTTTCGAATGTGAGCGCCGATTTTTTGAGAGCTGGCTCGCCGGTCAACCGATCATCACGCCATCCGCCCATATCACGCCGATTGGGACGCTTACTGCCTCTTCGGCCGATGGCCCGCCGAGGTCTGCCGCGAAGCGCCTGCGGGATCTCTTCTTTCGAGCGGCGCGGACCTGACGATGCAGCGCGTTGCTATCATCGACTACGGGTCCGGAAACCTGCATTCGGCGGCGAAAGCCTTCGAGCGTGCCTCGCGCGAAAGCGAAGCCAACGCTCAGATCGAAGTGACATCCAACCCCAATATCGTTGCTGAGGCTGATCGCGTGGTTCTCCCGGGCGTTGGAGCGTTTGCCGATTGCAAGCGCGGCCTGGAGAGAGTGACTGGGATGCGAGAGGCCATGGAGCTTGCGGTTCATGGCAGGGGAAGGCCGTTCCTCGGCATCTGTGTCGGCATGCAACTCCTTGCCACGCGCGGCCTCGAGTTCGAAGTAACCGAAGGCTTGAACTGGATAGCAGGCGAGGTGCGCGCCATCGAACCCAATGACGCGAGCCTCAAAGTCCCGCACATGGGCTGGAACACGTTGACTGTCCTGCGCCCGCACGCGCTCCTCGAAGGAATCCCGACCGGGCCGCAGGGGTTGCATGCCTACTTCGTGCACTCGTTCCATCTCGTGGCGAGCGACAAGAGCGCAGTGATTGCGCAGACCGACTACGGTGGGCCGGTGACCGCCATCGTCGCCAAGGAGAACGTCGCCGGCACACAGTTCCACCCCGAGAAAAGCCAAACCCTCGGGCTCAAATTCCTGGCGAATTTCTTGAGCTGGCGGCCCTGAAGCGCATGTGGCGCTCCCGGAAGGACTCGAACCTCCAACCCCTTGGTTCGAAGCCAAGTGCTCTATCCGTTGAGCTACGGGAGCGGACCGGCCACACAGGTAGTCGATTTGTCAGCAATCTCCAAGCCTGGCGCGTGGCCGAATAAGTGAGGGGCCAGGCCCAAGCAGGAGCCTGACCCCTTCTGGTTCTGCTCAAACGGGGGAAAGAGCAGACTTTAGCTCGCCCGGGCAAAGGGGAGCTCCGGCTGGTCCGATGGCATGGGGACTGGAGCCGGGAACGGGAATGCAATGACATTGTCGTGCTCGGCGACTTCGACGCCCGCCTGACGCTTCTTGAACCAGCGAAGTGAGGTGTTCGCTAGAAGGGCTTCGCCCCGGACCGAGTGGATCAGGAGGCCGTCATCGCTGTCGAGAAACCGGGAAAGGCGCAGCTCCAACACCTCCTCGCTCTCTTCCGAGCGCACATACCAAGTGTTTTCAAGCGGGCGAGCCCAGCTTTCGCCAAGCGCCATGATGGCCTGGGCGAGGACGTGCTTTGTGAGATGGGGCTTCGCGAGGTCGTACGAGATGAGATATGTGCGCATGGGGCTCTCCTTGGGCGGGGCGAGGGGGCATCTAACGCATCACTCTACTGGGTACGCGGGGGTGTTGGTATGACCGTGAACATAGAGAGAACAT
>CAZSNH010000124.1:0-7430 GCA_964607855.1 uncultured Hyphomicrobium sp.
GCAGATCGGTGTGACTCAACGTGAGGCTCTGGCCGCCAAGCTGGCGCATGGCGATGTCGAAGGAGACCCGCGTGCGCGTCGACGGCTTTTCGAAGATGAGAGCGAGGACACAGTCCTCAATTCCTTTCGGCTTCAGCTTGGCCGGCACGCGTTTGCCGGCCCGCTTCATGTCGTGAGCATTGTCGATGATGCGGCGCAGGGTCTTCGCATCGAGTTCGGAGATGTCGAGGAAATGGCGAATATATCGTTTGGTGGCCATGGGTTCGGCCCGCTTCAAGGTTTGGGGTTGGTCTGACTATTGGGATTTGGCGCTAAGTCGTCTCAAAGCGCGATCGAGCCGCTCGATTCCCTCCTTCAATTCACCGTCGCTGATGATAAGGGGGGGAAGAATTCGAATGACGTTCTCGGCTGCTGAAATAACGAGAAGCTTTTCGTCAAGAGCAGCCTTGACGGCGTCTGCCGCAGGCGACCTCAGCTTGAGACCCATCAAGAGTCCCTTGCCTCTCACTTCCGTGGCAACGTCGGGATACCTTTCGACAAGTTTCTCCAGTCCGCGGCGGAGCTGCTGCCCCTTCTCTGAGACGCGATCGAGGAAGCCGTCGCCGAGGACGATGTCCAACACGGCATTTCCGACGCTCATGGCGAGCGGATTGCCGCCGAATGTCGAGCCGTGCGTTCCCGGAGTCATACCCTTGGCGGCTTCTTTGGTGGCGAGGAACGCGCCCAAGGGAAAGCCGCTTCCGAGGCCTTTCGCAATCGCCATCACGTCCGGCCGGACACCGGCCCACTCGTGGGCGAAGAGTTTCCCGGTGCGCCCAATGCCGGTCTGGACCTCGTCGAGAAGTAAAAGGAGGCCGTGGTGATTGCAGAGCGCGCGCAAGGCTTGGAGGAACTCCGGAGCCACGACCCTCACGCCACCTTCGCCCTGAATGGGTTCTATCATGATCGCTGCCGTCGCTGGCCCGATGGCCGCCTGGACGGCATCCAAATCACCGAGCGGAACGTGGTCGAATCCATCGGCCGGCACGCCAAAGCCTTCGAGATACTTGGGATTCCCGGCAGCCGAAATGGTGGCCAGCGTGCGGCCATGGAAGGCACCTTCGAATGTGATGATGCGCCAGCGTTCTGGCTGGCCATTGACGAAGTGGTATCTTCGCGCCGTCTTGATAACGCCTTCGCATGCCTCCGCGCCGGAATTGCAGAAGAAGACGCAGTCGGCAAATGTGAGATCTGAAAGACGCTGCGCAAGCCGCTCCTGTCCGCTGACGCGATAAAGATTGGACGTGTGCCAGAGCGCCTTCGCTTGCTGAGTGAGAGCAGCGACGAGGTAGGGGTGAGCGTGTCCCAAGGAATTTACGGCGACGCCCGATCCGAAGTCGAGATAGCGCTCGCCTGTCGTTGTCGTGAGCCAGACGCCTTCGCCGGAGGCGAACAACACGTCCTGGCGCGCGTATGTTCCCATAACTGCGGACGCAGTTTGAGGCGGGCTCGGTGCGCCCGGTTTCGATGAGGAGGATGGCCGGGCCTTTGACATTGCCCCGAACCCTTGAGCCAAAAATCAAAAAAGCCGCCCTTCTGGCGGCCAAAGAAGCAGTCCTGATAAGGTTCGCAGACCGTTCTGTCAATGAATTGCCGTCACTTGCCGGGAGATATGAGCTTATCCTGGTGCTGCTCTGGAGTGACAGGACAAATCAAAGTTGCGTATTCACCCCCACGAATCAACATGTTGCCCCAGGGACACGTGTCCCCTGTCAATGCCCAATGCGACGGTTCTAGCAGCTTGTAGGGCGAAAACGGGATGTAGTAGGTTCCCCTCGTCCGAGCACGAGATATCGCGGTGTATCGCGGCTCTTTTGTTCAGTTCCGTGCCGGCACGCGTAAGGACCCAGTCGCGGTCCTCTCCAGATTGTATGCGCGTGCGTCAGGTTCTGCGTCTTCCCCAGTTCAGCGTTTGTAGCCGGTAAGGCCGGATTGTTTCGTCGTCGCGCGCTGCTCGCGCGTTCGCGACAGTCCTCGACCTGCCGATTTGTCCGAGCGCGCCCGAGCGGCGCTGCTCCAACAGTGGATTTTTGCGAGGAGTGACCAAGATGGCCTGGAATGATGAGCGCGTCGAGCTTTTGAAGAAGCTCTGGGCCGAGGGATTGAGCGCCAGCCAGATCGCCGGCCGCCTCGGTGGCGTGACCCGCAATGCCGTAATTGGCAAGGTGCATCGTTTGGGGCTGTCGGGGCGGGCGACCACCTCGCGCATGAAGTCGCTGCGCCCGCGCGCCCGGGTCGCGAAACGCATCGCCAAGGCTCCGTTCCGCAACGTCGGAAATCCAGCCGTTCGCGGCCTCTTCCAGTTCGATACCGATCCATTCGTTGCGCCCGTCGAGGAACTCGTCATACCCGTCAATGAGCGCAAGTTTATTCAGACCCTCACCGAGCAGAGCTGCCGCTGGCCGATTGGCGATCCGCAACTCGCCGACTTCCATTTCTGCGGCAAGGCCAAGGTCAATGGTCTGCCCTATTGCGAATTCCATGCGCGCCGCGCCTTCCAGCCGCCGCAGCCCAAGCGCCGCGAGCGCGAGGTTTTCGAGCCGCGCGTGCCCGCTCTCGAGGAGAAGGCGCAACCCGCAGCACCCGCAACCAAGAAGCAGACCGTTGGGGCTTAACTAAACGCATTCACTGACAGCGGTCGGCCGCTCGCGCGGTCAGGCAGCGGGGGAGGAGGCCGGGGGCCAGGGGGCTGGTGTCCGGCCTTCGCGTTATTTGGCGCCTTTCGCAGGAATTCTTATTCCCCATGTCACCTCTGGAACAGCCATCAAAGGTCCGATCAGTCATGGTTGGGCATCCAGGAAGGGGTTCCGGGCGGGAATGCCGCCTCGAGCTGAAATGCATTCGTCAACTCACTGAGGAGGCCACGATGGCACTCAAGACATCTCTCGGACTGACTGCCGCACTTGCAGTATTGGCGCTGAACGCCGGCTCGGCATCTGCGGCTTCCGATCCGCGCGGCATCTGGCTCAACGACACGGGTCGTGGCGCGATCGAGATCAAGGATTGCGATGGCGGCCTTTGCGGCTACGTCGTCTGGGTCAAGGAAGGCAGTGATGCATTCGGTTGCGGGAAGAAGATCATCGACACCGTGCGGCCGAGCCAACCGGGCGTCTGGGACGGGGGGCGCATTTACAGCCCCGACCGCAAGAAATGGTACGACGTCGATCTGAAGCCACTCGATTCCGGCAAGCTCAAGGTTACAGGACACGCACTCTTCCTCAGCAAGACGATGCTGTGGACGCCGGCTCCCGCGGATCTCGTTCGGTGTGACGCCGGTCAAGCTTCCGCCGCGGCGGTAGCCAAGTCCGCGACTGCAGCCGTTACGCCACCCAAAACTCAGCCGCAAAAGCAGGCCATTGAATCTCCCGCCGTAGCCTCCGACAAGCCACAAGCGGAGGAACAGGTTGCAGAAGCCGATGTGTCCTCCGAGGAAACGACAAGCCTGACCGAGGGCATCGATCTCGAGAAGGGGATCAACCTTGGTGATGCGGTGAGCATCAAGAAGCTGCCGTCCGGCAAGTGCCAGATCAAGGCGCCATTCGTGAACCTGACGGTTGACTGCGATCGCGCGGCAGAGTCGAGCAACTAGAACGGCCAAAAGCCGGTAGCACGCGAAAGCGCGATACCAAGAAGGCTCAATGCACCGATCCAGATCCCGAGGCGCGCCCACCTGTTGTGGCGCGCCTCCTCGCGTGCCAGCGCGCGAACAGTTTCAGCGTCGAGGCGCAGGCCCGACCGCGCCATTTCGGCAAGCCCCGAGGCGGCGTGCTCGGCCTGCAGCAGGAGATCAGGCAGGTCTGCGAGCACCTTGCCGATCGTTGTCGCTCCTTCACCGGCTTCTTTGATGCGCCCGGCGACGCCGAGATTTTCCTCCATCCACTTCTTCGCAATGGGTTCCGCGGCGGCCCAGAGGTTGAGAGAGGGGTCAAGGCTGCGTCCCACGCCCTCGACAATCACCATGCTTTTTTGAAGGAGTATGAGTTCCGGGCGCGTCTCCATATCGAAGACGTCGGTGTAGGCGAAGAGCTGACCCAAAAGATCGGCCATTGAGATTTCCTCGGCCGTGCGGCCGTGAATCGGTTCGCCGATGGCGCGGAGGGCCTGAGCGAATACCTCCACTGGATGGTGGGGCGGCACGTATCCAGCCCAGAAATGAACCTCTGCCGCGCGCTGATAATCTCTCGTGATGATGCCGTGCAGGATCTCCGCCAAAAATCGCTGCTCTCTTTTGCCGAGGCGCCCCATGATGCCGAAGTCGACGGCGACGAGCTTGCCGTCCTTGTCGACAAGGATGTTGCCCTGGTGCAAATCGGCGTGGAAGAAACCGTCACGCATGGCTTGCGTGAGGAAGGCGCGAAGAACCGCGTTTCCAAGGCTTTTGAGATCGAAGCCCGCCGCCTTGAGACGTGCATGATCGGAAATGGGGATGCCGTCGACCCATTCGGTCGTGAGTACGCGCCGTCCGGTGCGGTTCCAATCGACTCCGGGAATTCGTAATCCATCCTCGGGCTTCGTGTTCTCTGCCATCTCCGACATGGCAGCGGCTTCGAGCCGTAGATCCATCTCGAGTTCGGTGGTTCGGGCGAGATTGTCGACGACGGCCATGGGCTTCAGGCGACGCGAGGGCTCGTGGAACCGCTCAATCTGACGGGCCGCAAATGCGAAGCTTTCGAGGTCGCGCCAGAACCGCTTCTCGATGCCTGGCCGCAAAATTTTGACGGCTACGTTCTTGCGTTCGCCCTTGTCGATAACCGCGGCCTTGTGAACCTGGGCAATCGAAGCCGCCGCAACCGGCGGTCCGAATTCCACAAAATGGTCGTCAAGCCTGCCGCCGAGGGCTTCTTCGATCGCGCGGCGCGCTTCTGCGTCAGAAAACGGCGGCAGCCGGTCCTGGAGGTGGCTGAGATCACCGGCAAGCTCCGGGCCAATGATGTCGGCACGGGTTGCCAGAAACTGGCCGAGCTTGATGTATGATGGCCCGAGTGCCGAAAGAGCCCGGGAAATGCGCGTTTCAGGCGGCTTCCCTACATTAAAGGGCCATGCCAGGATGCGAAAGGGGAGGGTTGCCAGGCGGGCAACCTCGAGGGGCAGCGGTACCTTCTGTCCCGGTGGCACGAAGCGCACGCCGTGCCCAGCTAGCACGATGCCGGCGCGTGCCAATCGAAAGAGATTGAGGATGGCGCCCGCCATGCGTCAGATCTTCCAGCCCCAATGGATGGCGGCGATTCCCCCCGTGAGGTTGCGGTAGGAGACCTGTGAAAATCCGGCGTTCCGGATCATGGCCGCAAAGACCTCCTGTTTTGGGAACCGGCGGATGCTTTCCACGAGATACTTGTAAGGGGCGGCATCGCCGGCGGCGAGTTCACCGAGACGGGGGATCACCTCGAATGAGTGAAAATCATACAGGCGATCGAGCATCGGCACTTGGCATTCGGAGAATTCGAGGCAAAGGAATCGACCGCCATGCTTAAGGACGCGGGAAGCTTCCCGCAGCGCTTGGTCAATACGAGTGACGTTCCTGATGCCGAAGGCAATCGTGTAGGCGTCGAAGCTCTTATCAGCGAACGGTAACGCCTCCGCATTTCCCTCGACGAGGCTAATTCGGGAGGCAAGCCCGGCATCGCGCACCTTCCGCTGTCCGACCTCGAGCATCTCCGGACTGATGTCGAGAATAATGGCCTCTGCCCCGGGTCCGCTTGCAGCCGCATAGCGAATGGCGATGTCGCCCGTGCCGCCGGCAACGTCGAGGAGCCGGAACGGCTGGTCGCCGCGCGGCGGGTTCAAGGTGGCGATAAGATCGTCTTTCCACAGCCGGTGCAGTCCGCCGGACATGAGATCGTTCATCAGGTCATAGCGTTCGGCAACTTTCGAGAAGACCTCATTGACGAGGCTTTGGCGCTCCTCTTGGCGAACGCTTCGGAATCCGAATGTGGCGGATGTATCGTCGGTCATGGTGAAAGAATATCGGCTGGGCAATCCGGGCGCTACTCTTAACCCTCTTCTTTGGTCAAGAGAGTGTGAGAAACTGCGCCATCGAGATAGCCGGCGACGGCTTCCGCCAGTACAGGGGCCAGCAAATATCCATGTCTGTAGGCACCATTGACGTAAATGTGCTGTCCGTTGTTGCGAACGATGGCACGCGGGACGTTGTCGGGGAAAGCCGGGCGCACGCCGGCACTCATTGCTAGGATCTCCGCTTCGCCAAAAGCGGGATGCAAGGCATAGGCCGTTCCCAGGAGTTCAAGGGCCGAGCGCACCGTGACAGGGCTCGCGTCCTCGCTTTCGATCGTGGTTGCGCCGACGAGGTAGCGGCCGCCGCTCCAGGGAACGACATAAAGAGGGTGGCGCGGATGGAGCAGGCGGACGGGGCGATGGAGAGAGATATCTCGCGCACGCACGAGAAGGCGCTCGCCGCGAACGCCGCGCAGGCTGGGCAGTTCGCTTCGCGAGGCAATCCCCCGGCAATCGATGACGATCTTTTGCTTTTCACTCGAAACCAGCGGTGCTCCAAGCGATATTTCGGCGCCTGCATCCTTGATCTCGGCGAGTAGAAAGGCGAGCGCGTCGGGCGTTACCATGTGGGCTTCGTCGGCAAAGAAGAGCGCTTCGGCGTAACGGCCGCCGAGGTCGGGCTCGAGTTCGGCGATTTCACGTCCGCCGAGGAAAGCGTGGTTCGACGTCAGCTTCTGGAAGCGCAGGAGTTCCGCGCGGTCTCGTGGCGCAGCGACGACGAGGCTGCCGGCGTTGATGAGGTGAGGATAGTTGGCCCGCCACAGCGCGAGACCGCGCTGGCCGAGATCGCGAACGATGGGTGGGGCGGATTCGGATTCGCAATCGGGGGCCAGCATAGCGCCCGCGTGTTGGCTGGCATTCTCCGCAAACGGATTGGGGCTAACATCAGTAAGGTGCACACGATGACCGGCGCGGGCGAGCACCAAGGCTTGCCAGAGGCCGAAAATTCCGGCGCCGAGAACAGTGATGTCGTGCTTGGCCATCTTCAGTCCCCGAGTGCCACTCCTTCGCGGCGCGGATCGGCGCCGCCTTCGAGGCGGCCATTCCGGCGCGTTACGATGTGAATGCCGGAATTGAGGAGGTCCGGCCGGACGGCATGACCGAACCTGTGCATCTTAAGCGAGAGACCCACCGATCTCCATGCCGTTTCGACCTCGAGAGGACCGCCTTGACTTCCGAAATTCGTCAGCGCGGCTGCGGCCTGCGCGTCGAGCTTCCAATCAATAAGCGCGACGAGCGACTTGACGACATAGTAAATGATGCGACTGCCGCCTGGTGAACCAAGAACGGCTTCGACGTTGCCCTTCTCGTCGAAGACGATGGTAGGCGCCATCGTGCTGCGCGGACGCTTTGCGGCCTCGACCCGGTTGGCGATCTCA
>CAZSNH010000125.1:0-7427 GCA_964607855.1 uncultured Hyphomicrobium sp.
CGGATTGTAGATGATGCCCGTGGTGCCGTAGGCGTAGGGTAGTCCGTAGCCGTTGCCCGGGTCCTGTGTGGCGACGAGCGCCATGATGTCCGGGTTCATATCTTTGGCGCTCGGCAGCTTCGAGGTGTCGAGCTTTTGCAGCGCGCCCGAGGCGATGTACTGACCAATGACCTGCGCTGTGGGCATAATGACGTCATAGCCTGACTTGCCCACCAGCACTTTGGTCGTCAGCATCTCCGTCGATTCGAAAGAGTCGTAGACGACCTTCGTGCCCGTCTTCTCTTCGAAGGCCTTGATGACCTTCTGCGGCACGTACTCGTACCAGAAATAGATCTTGACCGTTTGGTCGGCATTCGCCGCCGATGAGGCGGCTGACGCCAGGACCGCCGCAAGCACGGCATTGGTAACCAGTTTCAACGAGCGCATGGAGCACCTTTGATGCGTAGCCTCATCACGTGATGTCGGAGGACATGCTGCGGCTTGCACGGGCCCCTGACAAATGGCATTAGTTCCATTATGAGTTGCAAAAAACTCATCTAAAGGATGGGCCATGGGACTCCCTTCACTCAACGCCATTCGCGCGTTCGAGACTGCCGCGCGGCTTGGCAGTTTCAAGGATGCTGCCGAGGAACTCAACCTTTCGCCTTCCGCCATCAGCCGACACATCCGCTCGCTCGAGAGTGCGCTCGGCGTCACTCTGTTCGAGCGTGGCTTTCGCGAGGTCGAGCTGACGGAGAAGGCCCGCCACTATGCGCGCCAGCTCTCGGAGTCGTTCCGCATCATTTCGGATTCGACCGAGGAGATGAGAGCGTATGGGCCTTCCCGCCGCAGCCGGAAGAGGATCACGCTCTCGGTCAACGCCGCATTCATGAACCTGTGGCTCGCAGACAGACTGCCCCGCTTCCGGACGCGGTGTCCGCATTGCGACATCGAGGTGTCCATCCACGACGACAGCGGCAAGGGCGGAAACCCGCGTGCTGACCTTAAGATTCTCTTCGCCGCCGACGATCTCGAAGTGCCCTCGACAGAGTGCCTCGTGCGGCTATCAATCCTCGCCGTGTGCGCGCCCAAACTGACTGAGGGTCGCAATGCGCTGCGCCGTCCGGCGGATCTCGCGAAGCACCGTCTGTTACACGAGAACACCACAGCCTGGTGGGAGGAATGGATCGAGGCCGCGGGTGTGACGGGCATCGACTACAAGGCGGGTGCAATCTTTCACGATCCCACGCTCGCCATCCGCGAGGCCGTCAACGGCGGCGGAGTGGCTCTCGCCGACAACATCATGGCCGAGGACCTCTTGCGACGCGGTCTGCTCGTCGAGCCGTTCGGCATCCGGCGCCCCATCCCCAACTGCTACTTCCTCGCGCTGCGCCCTGGCGCATCGTCCATGGAGAGCGTCAGGGTATTTCGCGAATGGCTTGTCGCCGAGGTCGAGCACCACAAACGTGTGATGAAAATCGGATAGATGAAATCGATCACTTGATCTGGAAGCGAACTGGTCACCGACCGGCGTTCGGAACCGGAACTGGGCCCGAACTAGATTAAATTCCGTCCCTCGCTCCAGTCGTCCACGCTTCCTGCCCTGCTGCGTTCGTAAACTGGTGCGCTCAGCTTCCCCAGGTGGCCAGCGCCACAACAGCTGCTGGATGTCCTTGCCTCGCCCTTTTCGAAGTCGCCGTGCACAGCAGCTATTTCGTTCGTCACGTGAGCAAATGCGACGATCCCAATCGCACAAGCAAGAAGGCAATCACGTCTGCGCACCCTTGTGAATTATCGCCGCGCAACAGGAGCCCATCAATCTGCTCGAACGGAGGAGATGCGAAAGGGATTGGAGACCCGTGAGACAGCCACACCTCATTGCCTTCTAAAGGAAAAAGTTCTCCGATGTGAGTTCGACCAGACCGCTTAGCTCGACCTCGAACTCGACGGTTGCCAGATCGGAATCGAGGTTGGCTTGGATGATCGTGCGATCGTCGGCGATGCCTGCGCCGCCCTCGTCCAGGTAGTATCTGAGCTGGCCGGCTGCGGTGAATTGACCGGTTCCGCGCCAAGAGAAGTTCTCATTGCCACTCGATGCGGTGCGGGCGTCGATCGTGTTGAAGTCGATTTTGTCCACCCCCGGCGTGAAATCGGTGATGACATCGCGCCATCCTTCGCCGGTGATGGAATGGTTTGCCGCATCGAAGTCGAAGCGGTCCGCGCCGCCACCCCCAGTCATCACATCACGCCCGGCAAGCCCTGAGATGACGTTTGCAGAACTGTTGCCGACGATTGTATTGCCGATGGAATTGCCGGTGGCGTTGATGGCGCCAGAGCCTGTGAGCGTGAGGTTCTCGACGTTGGCATCAAGCGTCCATGTGACCGAGCTCCTGACAGTATCCATGCCGCCGAAGTTGCCCTCGAGTATCCTGTCGCCGAGATTGTCCACGACGTAAATGTCGTTCCCGCCATTTCCGGTCATGGTGTCGGCGCCGGCACCGCCATTGAGGATATTTGCTCCGCCGTTTCCAATGAGCGTGTCGCCGGCCGAGCCACCGGTGAGATTCTCGATGGAGATCAGCTGGTCCCAGCCAGCAGCCCCGGTGTTCTGGTAGCCTAAGACGGTGAGCGAGACGGTAACAGAGGCCGTGGAGCTGGCATAGCTGGCGGTGTCGATCCCGTCGGCTCCCTCAAGGGTGTCGTTGCCCAGGCCGCCGGCGAGGATGTCGTTGCCGCCAGCGCCGTAGAGATAGTTTGCGCGCTCGTTACCGGAGATGGTCTCATCGAACCCGGAGCCGAACACGTTCTCGATTGAGCGCAGCGTATCGCTCTCGAGCGTCAGCGCGCCGAGCTGCCGCTTGGCAACGCCGTCGGCGCCGTTCATGCCGAGGGAGATGGTGTAGACGATCGGCAAGGGAGTGACGACCGCTCCCGATGGGCCGCCCCAGCTCGTGTAGTCGGCGGTATCGGTGTCGGCGCCGCCATCGAGGAGATCGTTGCCCGCGCCGCCATCGAGCGTATCCATGCCCGACCCGCCATAAAGCTTGTCGTTACCGGCTCCGCCTCTCAACGTGTCGACTTCACCCAACCCCGACAGCGTATCGTTGCCGGCCCCACCGATGAGCTCGTTCCGTGAATCGTTGCCGACAAGCGTGTCCGCATAGGCCGAGCCGATCAGTCCTTCGATGCTGATCAGAACGTCGCCGGTGGCATCGCCCCCGCTGGCGCTGTTGAAGCCCGGCCGCGGGAGATAGACACTAACGCCGTCGGGCGAGCTTTCGTAGCTTGCGAGATCCGTACCGCTACCGCCATCCAGTCTGTCAGCGCCACCTCGGCCTTCCAGCACGTCATTGCCGCCGTTTCCGAAAAGAACCTCCGTATAGGTGGACTGATCGCGACCACGGAGGATATCGTCGTACCAGGCAGAGCCGCTCGCGCCCTCGATGGAGATGAGCTCGTCTCCGGCCGCATCGTTATTGGAGAGGACCGCGCCGCTGAGAGCAACGAACGTTGCAGCTTGCGTCGCAAGTGCGAGGTCGATCGAGACCCGGCCCGGGGCGCTGCTGTAGTCGGCAATGTCGAATCCGGCGCCCCCACTCAGCCTGTCGGCCCCGCCGCGGCCCTCGAGAAGGTCGTCACCCGACAATCCATAGAGCTGATTGACCCTGTCATTGCCCCGAAGCTCGTCCCGGTACCCGCCGGCGGTACCTCGGATGTGCTCGATGCCCGAGATCTCGAGCGCAGCTCCGAACGGCGTCGTGCCTATGCCCGTTTGCAGATCCACGCGAAGCGCGGCTGTTCCAGCGGGCGGCCCGTTCTGCCATAGCCAGATCTGGTGCTCGAAATCGAGCGTATCCTCGTCGCTCCCGCCATCGACGATGAGCGTGCCGTTGTAAAAGAAATCAATCTCAAACGTGTCGTTTCCGGCCCCTCCGACAAGAAGATCGCCGCCCTCCATGCTGGCATCGGCGAGCGAGGCAATGGAATAGAGAGTGGAGCCGCTCAGATAACGGTTGGCAATCCGGTCGTTGCCCTCGTCGCCGCGGATCTCGTCGTAGCCTTCACCGCCTTCGAGCGTATCGTTACCCGCGCCTCCGTACAGATAGTCGTCGCCAGCGCCGCCCTTGATCGTGTCATTCCCATTTCCGCCATCGAGCGTGTCATCGCCGCCTCTTGCAATAAGAGTGTCGTTTCCACCAAGCCCAGCAATCCCATTGTCGTCGTCCCACCATGCGGCCCAGTAATCGTTGCCATTCGTAAGCCCCTGCAGAACTGCAATCCGGGCCATGATTGCCTCCTGTTGAATAACATTGTGGAAATGCGCAGGCGCGTGCGTCATCCTTCCGAATTTGCTAATCACACAGCTTGCAACACATCTGCCGTGCTGACTGTCACTCAGGGAACAGCTCACTCAACCCCAAATGGCATGCGCACCATCGCCGTCTTCTAAGATGGTGGCGTAGTCACTCACCTTCCGGCCGCCCTGCTCGCCCGCCCTGACCCCGGTCGCGCAGGTGTTCGCCACGTTCAAGGCGATGCTCCGCAAGACCAAAGAATGAACCATCGAGCGCGTCTTTCAACGCATCGGCGAGGTGTTGCTCCCTATCATTGGGCGAACCGAGTGCGTGCCCTTAAGCTGGCGGTATGAGCATCGCCCGCTTGAGGATCACCCTCGACGACGCCGGGCCGCCGGTTCTGCGGCGCGTCGAGGTTCTCATCAGCATCCACCTTGGAGTGAGCTGAGGCTTGCGAGGCGAATGTCTGCAAACTCAGCGTAAAGCAGGGGCCGACTGGCAAGGGGCCAGGCCGATCGACGGCCGCACAGGGTCGCATGCACGCTTCGCACGCCCTCCGCGGACAAGCTCGCTTTGCCACAGCGAACAGTATTCATCGGAACCCGAAGATGGGCTTAAACGATATGAAGAAGAGTAGGACACTGGCGGGCGCAATGCTGTGGGATCACATGAGCGAAATGACTTTTCCGCATTTGGTCTAGCACTTGGGATCTTTGAATTTCCGCACTCGCCCCCGGGGCGCCATTGAGATCTATTTTGTCAAATCTCAATTCATTAGACCGTTCCGCCACAAAACCTTGAACCTCTCGCGAGATCATTCTCGACGTTCGCGAAAACTATTTCCCTCAACCTCACGAGCAGGTTTCCACCAAGTCTCGTTTGACGTCCGGCAAGGGGAAGAAAAGGCAAACGATTGCCGCCTCACCCCACTTAGCGCTGGTCAGGGCCGACCGACTGCCTATTTCCATGCCCACTGCGAGTCACCTCAGCGATCGCGTTAAGAATGGGTTCGCAGTCTCCAATCCACCACCAGTGGTCGACACCCTCCATTGCAACCAAACGCGCGCCGAGGATGTTCCGCGCAAGATGCTCCCCTGCACCGAAGCGAACAATGAGGTCGCCCCTTCGATGCAAGACCACGGTCGGCGCATGCACGTGCGGCAGATCTTTGCGAACATCAATTCTGAAGAAGGCATTCAGGACCTCGGCCGCTGCGGCCGGTGTCGCTGCCGTCCGCAACGTTCGCGCCCACCAGGCTTCCGAGGCTTTGTGCATGGCCACACTGGGCGCAAAGGCTTCGATGGCCATCGCAGCACCCCAGGTCGAGAGGACGTACTTGGACCAACCCCGAAAGGTTTCTTCCTTGAGCGCCCAGGGATAGTCCTCTCTCCAACTTCCGCAGGCGAGCGTCCCAAACAACACAAGGCCGGCCACCCTTTCCGGTTTCGAGACCGCGAGCCGAATGGCGATGGGTCCGCCCTCCGATGCACCGAAGAGCACGGCGCGCTTAATGCGCTCTGCGTCGAGTATGGCCTCGATATCGGATGCCCCGGCTTCAATCGTGGGCGTAATGCCCACACGCTCGGAAAGGCCTAACCCGCGCCGATCAAACATGATGACCTGGTTCGTATGCGAAAGCCTCGTCAGGAATGCGCGCAGCCGCGGCTCCTCCCAGGCAATCTCAATATGGGAGATGAAGCCCGGGATGATGACGACCGGTGCGCCCTCGCCAACGACCGCGTAGGCGATGCTGCCCGAGGGTGTCTGCGCGAAACGGACCGGAGGCGCGGCGATATCGACGGTGATCGCCCCTGTTTTCTTCGGACTAACGAGAGACCTGTACACCGCCTCTGTCTCCTCAGACGGCCCAACGCCCAGCTCTCGATGGAGCGTCTCAACACACGAGCGATAGGCCCGCTCGAGCGCTGACAAGTCACCAGCGCCTCGAAGCGTGCGGAAGACCAGGCAGTGGCTCGTCTCCTTCAGGGGATCGAGCGCAACAAGCTGCTCCGCGGCGGCCAATGCCCGCTCCCAGTTGCCGCAATCCAGATCTTGCTCTGCAAGGATCCTTAGCGCCCTCAATTGCAGACGCTCGAGCTCCATCCGCACGCCGGACGTCCAATCCTCGAACTCCTGTGAGGAGGCAAGCTCGAATCCAGAAAGGAAAACGTTCTCGTGAAGCCTGACCGCTTGTCGAAGCTCCTCAAAACCGCCGTTGGAGAGGCCGTGCTCGGCCAGCTTCCGGAATGTCCGGCTATCTACGCTAACCTTGTCCAATGCGAGTGTGACTGACTCGCCCTCAACCGACAGAACGCTCTCACCGATGATCTGCGCCAGCTTGTGCATGAGACGTCTCAATCTGGCGCGCGCCGTTTCCTCGTCGACATCGGGCCAGAGCAGCCCGGCAAGCTTGGTGCGGGCCACCGGCCCTTGCGCCTCAGCCAATATCGCGATCAGCGCCAATATGTGTTTGAGGCGCACAGAAACTGGGCGCTCCGACACGCTCACGTTCGGATATCCCAAGAGCCGGATGGCGATTTTCGAAGCATTGGCGGGCATGCGCGATACCGCGAACTGTACGACTGCCTTGGAAGGGACGCCCAAGGGACGCAGATCTGAAACAAACGCCTCAACCGGAAACGAGCCTTAGCCGCTCGCTGACCAACCGTCCCAAAGAGGAGGCATGACTATGCTCCATCTTCTCAGAATGATGACGTGCCATCAACGCCGGCCAGTCGCTCAAATCTGTTCGGCCGCGAAGCCCTCAGAATGGCTACCCCTCTTCGCTCTTGGGCTGACGCGTGGCGGCGCCCATGGAGGCCCCTGGCCATGGCGCCGATAAGCGGCGTTGAATAGCTGATCTGGGTGGATTCTGCCGGAAACTGGCTACGAGAGATCGCCGCCAGGCGTTGTCATCTGCTTGGGTTTGACAGGCGACATTCCCATGGCAACCCATTGCCGGGCCGGTGAGAAATATGGGCTTTCGCCCCACACGGTCGCGCAATTGATGCGAAGTCAGTATCGCTCCCGTCGTCAACAGTCGCGTTGCTGATGCTCCGTTCACTATTTTCGGATCAAAGGCACGAAACGAACAGGCACGATGTTCTTGATTTTAGTTGTGAAGTGGGTATTGTTTGTAAAGATTTTCTATTG
>CAZSNH010000126.1:0-7424 GCA_964607855.1 uncultured Hyphomicrobium sp.
TATGGAAGGGGTGACAACGCGAGCACAGGCTAGAGCATTTACGGTCGGATTGGCGCTGTCTCTCCTTATGCATGGCTCCACTTTGGCGGCATTCGTCTTGCTCGGCAATACTATTCAGCCTGAAGTCCCAGTGCTCGAACTCACGGCCGCTTCATTGATTGTAATGTTCGCTGCAGCGCTACCAATCAGCTTTGGCGGCTGGGGAGTTCGCGAACTGAGTGCAGTCCAAGCATTAGGCCAGATCGGCTTTACCACTCCGCATGCACTGACGGTGTCAATTTCAGTCGGCGTCTTAAGCCTGATTGGACTGGGACTCCTAGTGTTCTTTGACTTGTCGTCCCCGGTAACTCAATCTATTTCGAGTGCAAGCAGGGCGATTCCAAAAGCTGAAAAGCGGTCGCTCGATATTGCAAGGATGACAGCATGGATCATTCCGCTCCTTACCGCGGCACTGATCCCCTTCCAAATCTTTGTACCAACTGCTGGCTCGTGGCTCAATGTCAACCTGGCTGACCCGGTTGCAATCAGTGGTGGTTTTCTGTTTTTGGTCCGATATAAAAGTCTTCGCGATCACACCAAAATATGGCGCCTACCATTTGCTGAAATTTGTATTCTAATCTGGATAATTGCAATCGCGTTCTCATTTTTCAATGGGGTCGCACGTTTTGGAATCACGGACTGGGCACTTTATAATCGAACAATCGGATTTTTTGTTGTTTTGAGTTACGCGGCGACTGGCGCCTTAGTGGTAGCCGCTGCGGGCAAGGTGGGACTGCGAACTCTTCTCGAAGTATTTGTACTTAGCTGCGCTGCAATCGCCGCCTTGGATATAGTACTCGCCTATTCTTGGAAAATCGGTCTTCTAAATTCCCGCAACATTGTGAATCCTTTGCAATTGAACGGCGTGGCACGCAACCCGAATGCGTTCGCGCTTCAAGTTTCACTTGCTCTTTCTGCGCTGATCGCATTAGGCCACGTTGGCCAAGGAAAAGTCTGGAGTAGTTTGCAAATTCCTATATTCAGTACTCTGTTGATCGCACTGGTATGGGCGAGTTCTAGGAGCGGTCTAATATGCGGAGTCGCGGTTCTGGGAACGGCATTATGGCTTGGCGTCCTGCAGCTGCGAGCCGTCATTAAGATGCTGCTCGGCGTGGTGCTGTTTTTCGCATTCGTTGTCACGTCTCAAAACTTGATGAGCTCGTTCGATGGTGCCAGCGTAACTCCCACGAATAGGGCACTCTCGGCTCTTCCCCGCTTCAAGTCGTTTGAATCGGATTCGAATAGGGAGCGATGGTTTTCAATCGAGCGTGGAATAGAAATGTGGAGGTCCGCGCCCGTGCTTGGGGCTGGGCTTGGTGCCTTCGTTAATCAGATGAAGGTTGAGATAGGGAAGCCGCTCGTTATACACAATACATTTGTTTGGCTTCTCGCAGAACTGGGAATGGTGGGAACGCTCATCTTCGTCTTCCCATTTGATCTCGTATTTGCGAACGCTTGGCATGAAAGAAAAACGCATTCAGTGGCAACAATCACACTATTTTTATCGCTGCTGGTGTTTAGCATAAACCAGCTGGTGCATGACGTCTTTTTTCAGCGAATATTCTGGTTGTTGTTTGGCACGACCATATTCACCGGCCGGTTTCGGAACTGGAGGCAAAAGAACGAGCCCACTCCCTGATGTGACCCGCGTGCAGCCGCGCGTCGCGGACGCGTGCGCCGGATTCCGCGTTCGCCGCTTACTCGCCCAATCCCAGTACCGCCCACCACTGCGGCGTACAAACATTCTCGGGGCTGCGGAGCTTGACGTTGAAGACACCCTTCGGCGTCCGCCCGGGCTCGCAGAGCGTTCTCAGTGCCTCTCGCGGCAGCTGCGACGATGGGCGTAGCTGGCGCCTCACCTGACTGAGCTCGTATTCCGCGCTGTCGACGAGCGTCAGGGTTGTGTTCTTCTCTTCGACCACCTGGCCGACACAATCGTTGAACCGCTTGATCCAATCTACGAGCCGTTCGAAATCCTCCTGCTCGGCCATCGCGCCCTCCACGTGCCTTTGGCATGGGGCTAGTGCGAGTCGCGCCCGCTCGTTTCATCGGTGAGAGCCAAACTCGGTGGAAAAGTCCTCGCAATCCCCAATTTCAGAAGATTTCTCTAACGTTGAGAAGGCGATTTGTGTTTGCCCGCTTAGGCCTTGGCCGAAAGCTGGCCTGAGGCCTGCTCGCCGTACATGGTGAGCATCGGCTCGTCCTTGAGGATCGCTTCGTCGTATTTGCCGTAGCCGTTAAAGTCGCCGGCGATGGCCCGCCCGTAGGCGCCGACGTTGCCGATTTCGAGGTAGTCACCTTCCTTGATGCCCGCCGGCAGATGGAAGGGCCCTTTCATATAGTCGATGGAATCGCAAGTTGGACCCCAAAGTGCGAAAGGCGCCAGGGCCTCGCCGGGGGCCTGCTCGCGAGAGACGAGACGAGCCGGATAGACCCAGCCCAGGTGCGCCGCATCGAAGAGGATGCCGTAGCCGCCGTCGTTGATGAAAAGGTCGTTGCCGCGCCGGGCTTCGACGCGAACGATGAGACTTTCGGCTTCAGAGACCAACGCGCGGCCCGGCTCGCACATGAGGCGCACGTTCTCCCTTACTGGCAGCCGGTCGACGCCGGCGATGATTGCACCCAAGAAACTCGAAAGGGGCGATGGCTGCATCGAAGGATACGCCGAAGGGAAGCCTCCTCCGACGTCCAGACGGTCCACCACGACGCCAGCTTTCACAATCAGCCGATGCACTTCCTCGAGCGCCATCACGTAGGCGTCGGGCGTCATGGTCTGCGAGCCGACGTGGAAGGTGATTCCGAGTTCGGTTGCCGACTGGCGGGCCTTGACAAGGAGGCGGGCAGCCTTCTGCCCAGCGATCCCGAACTTCCGCTCGAGCGGAATTCGACTGTTGATGGCGGGCACCGCGATGCGAACGAAGAGCGCCAGATCGCGTGCGGGACCCTTGGGTCCTGACGTTTCGTCGATGATCTTCTTGAGCTCGTCTTCGCTATCGAGGGAAAAGCTCGTGATGCCGTGCGTATGGTAGGCCTTGCGGATGCTTTCGCGCGACTTGACGGGATGCATGAAATGCAGCGTCGCGCCCGGAATGGTCACTGCATCCTCGAGCTCGGGCACGGATGCAACGTCGAAATGGCGGATACCGGCCCCGTAGAGGGCTCCGATCAGGAACGGGCTCGAATTGGCTTTGTAGGCATAGGCGACGTCTCCCGGGAAATTCTCGAGAAACCATCGCGCAGCACGGGCCGCAGCATGGGGGCGCGACGCCAGAACCGGCCGCTCCGGACGCTTTTCCGAAATCAAATGTGCTGCAGAAGAGAATTGGTCCATCGAGGCGAACCTCCATCAGCCGAAACCAAGGGGGCGCCGTGCGAACCAAGTGACGTTGACCGCCGTGCGTAAGGGCCATTTAGGGCGATTGGGGGCGCGTGTAAAGACCCTCGTGCACCGGAAGTCAACAGCGTTTTAACTCCAGCACGGCCGGGCTCCAGCCCGGCCCCCGCCGCTAGCCGAGCCGGCGCCGGAAATCTTCGTAGCCGAACGATCTTACGACGCGATAGCCGCCGTCCTCCCCCAGGATGCCGAGATCGGGCAGCGGCGTGCCATTGAAGGTGGTGTTCTTGACAAACGAGTACTGCATCATGTCGCCGAAGACGATCCGGTCGCCCACTTTCAAGGGATTCTTGAAAGAAAATTCGCCGATGATGTCGCCGGTCATGCAGGTCTTGCCCCCCAAAATATAATCGTGCCCGAGCTCTCCGGGTTTGCCGGCGTCAAAAACGTGCGGCGAGTACATCTGGCATGTGAGTCGAGGCCGAGGCGTCGAGGATGGCAATATCCTTCTCATTCCGGTGCAGCCCAATGACGGTCGCGACCAGATAACCCGTATCGACGACGAGTCCGGCCCCAGGTTCGAGATAAATGTCAACCTTGAACTCGGCGCGAAATGCCTTGATCGCGGCTATGAGTTTTGAAACGTCGTAGCCCCTCTTATTGATGAAATGGCCGCCGCCGAAGTTTACCGTCTTCACCTTCCTCACGTAGGGCGCAAAATTCCGCGCCACCTGCTCGATGAGCCTGACGGATCCATCGTGCAGCGACTCGCAAAGCGCGTGTACGTGAAGGGTCTCGATCTCGCCCCACGGCAGCCTGTCGATTTCGTCCCGCGTCGTGCCAAAACGCGAAAAGGGAGCGCATGGATCATAGAGGGCCCCGCCGACCGTGGCGTTGGAGACGCCTGGATTGATGCGAATTCCCACATGCCGCCCGGCCGCCTTCACGATCGCGAGGCCGCGCGCTATTCCGTCCGGTGAATTGAAGTAGATGTGGTCAGCCATTCCGGCGAGCCGCTCGACTTCGCCCGGGGCATAGGCGGGGGCATAAACATGCACTTCCTTGCCAAACTCCTCCCGGCCCATGCGCGCCTCGTACTCGCCCGACGCGGTTGTGCCGTCTAGCACGTCACGCATGAGCGGAAACGCCGCCGGCATCGCCCACGCCTTGGTTGCAAGAAGGATCTTGCAGCCCGTTTCCTTTTTGATCCGAGCTGCCGTCGCGAGGTTCCTCTTCAACGCCGCCACATCGAGCACATAGGCAGGCGTTTTGAGCGTTAGCGGGAGATTAGGCATCGTCATCTGTGCGCGCGGATCCTCAGCCGAAGTTGCTCGGACGCAGCTATATGGCATCGGAGCGGCCCCGATGCCAGTGCCGTTCGGTAAGATGAGATAGCAGCTGATCCTACTCGGTGATCCGCACGTCGAACGTGCGCGTGGAGCTCTCGCCCGTTGCGAGCGTCGCCGTCACCGAAAAGCGGTCGGCGGAGCCGGCACTACCTGGTCGCGCCGTGTAGTAGACGCCGGTGCCCCGGGCCCTGGTTCCGATGCAGGTTCCCTGCGCCGACGACATGATGGTCGTTTCCTGACCGGGCTGCAGCGAGACATCGCCTTTCGCGGGTGGAGCCACTACTGCGATCTTCGGCTCCGCCACCGGCTCGCAATTCTTGCCGAACCCGGCAAAGACGAAAACGCGCGACGGGCGCCCTACGACGACAGGCGTCGAGCGGGTCGCCGCATCAAGCGTGGGCGGTGGCTGTGCCGTTTCACCTTGGCCGATACCGGGTGTTTGCGTAGAGCATCCCGACGCGATGACAAGTGCGAGCGTCGCAAGGAGATGTCTCGCAAGCCTTTCTTGCCGCCCCCATTCGAAACCCGCCTTGTACATCTTCCAGGCCCCTCCGGCACTCTCAGAATCTCGCCTTGCAAGCGCTCAATTAGAATTCCGGAGCCCCGGTACGCCAAAGGAGCCCTTCACCGACAAAATCCCCCAATGGCATACAGTGACGCGGGGCACAGTGGGAATCAAAAAGGGATTGGGAAGGATAGCCGTGGAAAGCCCGCTCACGATGTTGGTAGCTCAGTGCGCTTAATTGATTTCTCTTTGGGGTGCCGAAGCAGCCCGCAGTTCCCCCGCGTCTAAGCTGCAATTTCCCGGTTCCAACGCCGTCAGGTTGACAACACGCTGCGGCGCTGAGCAGAAATCCTGCTGCTGAGAGGCGGTCAGTGTTTCCTGGATGAGTTTGTCGGCTTCTCTCCAGACCGGCAGGCAGAGTTCGAGCGCTCGCCGCCCCTCATCTGTGAGGCGAACGGCGTAGCGGCGGGCGTCGGACTTGGTCCTTCGCCGCGCAAGAAGACCCCTCGAAACCAGACGCCGGACAATGTCGGCAAGCGTCGAACGATCAACACCTGTAGCTAAGCCAATGACCGTCTGGCTTAGGCCGCCTTCCAAGGCGACTGTATTGAGAACGATGATCTGCCTCGGCGTCAGGTTTCTGAATTTCGGGTCGAGATCGGCTGCGCGTCTGACGTAAAGCTCTTCTGCGCTCTGGCTGGCCCGGTGCAGAAGATGAACGAGATCTGTAATATTGGCACATTGCTTCGATTTTGCCATGCATCACCTCTCTTCAGTCCGTTCTCTGAATGAATCTTGTTTTTGCTAGTTTTGCGCCGGCTGCTCGTATAGCGAACGTCAGAGGTCTGCCGCTTGACAGTTGAAGCATGGGACTTGACACTTCACCGGATAGTCAGTCCGCCGCAGCTCATGTTGAAAATGCCCCATGTTCGAGCCGACGCTCAATGCCAGCATGTTTTGTGGATTTCTCCCGTTCGCTGCGCGCCATGGTGTCGATGTCGGAGGCTTGCTTCGCGCCCATCATTTGACGCCCGAATTATTGGATGATCCTAGACACGAGATTCCGCTTAACTCTGCCGCTCAGTTGTTGGCGGACGCCACATCTCTGGCCGGCGAGCCGAGCCTCGGACGGTTGTGGGCGGAAGTGTTCCCGGCAATGACCGGTGGCGTTCTTGGCTATCTCATACTCAATGCCCCTCGGTGCGTGAATCCGTAAAAGTTGTCGTGAGGTACATCGGCCTGCACCTCAACCCTATCGACGTGACGTTCGAGGAGTAGAAGGGGTTGGAAATCTCGTCTGGCGATATTCGCAGAGTTTCACAGCGCCCCACATCCGATATTCGAGCTGGGAAATGGCCACCAGCGTCATTCGGCTGAGGCTGATCGCGGAACTTGGAGAGCGCCTCTTGGGCGAGCGGAAAACACCGGTCGATATTGTGGAGAGGACACACAATGCGATCATCACAAACATCGCCAGCGGGAATGTCACGCTCGAACATATTGCCACTCACCTCGAGTTAAGTCTGCGCACCCTGCAGTCACGCCTCGGCTCGATCTGAGAAAGCTTCGAAGGTTAGTTTCAAGATACGCGCAAGTCCTCGCCTGATCGGATGTGCGCGACACTGATCTCGCACTGACCAGAAAAATCGCGCTGCTGCTCGGCCTTTTTTGAGCTCAGTGCGTTCACGCGCGCCGCAACGCGTTGGTTTGGGATTCCGCCAAGCGCCCAGCGTTACGAACTACGCCGCGAGGTGGAAGGCAGCTTGTCGATGCGAGGCCGGAGGCAGTAAAGTTGTGAGAACGCATATTTCTGGAGGTCGAATAGGACGCGTGCCCAAACTCCTGACTTTTCTCGGTAAGCACTTGCTTTTCGGCTTGGCGATGGGTGTCCTCTTTGCGTCCCTGCTCCTGGTGCTCGACGTCGCTGGGCTGGCGGGCCTCATCAGGTCTTCTGCGGAGCCGCTGGTTGCGATCCTACTCCTCTATGCATTCAATGCGCTGACATTCGGCAGCATCGCCATGGGCGCGGCCGTTATGTCTCTGCCGTTCGAGGGCACCTGCGATATGCGCGACCCCGAGCGGTAGGACGACACCGGGGCCCACTTGCCGCGCCATGAACGACGCGCTTTCCACTACGATCCGGCCGATTTTTGCGGTACATCCTGTGTGAGGCTGGTCCACACTGCACCGGCCTATA
>CAZSNH010000127.1:0-6352 GCA_964607855.1 uncultured Hyphomicrobium sp.
CAGACTGTGAGGGACAGGCGAATCAGCAAAAGCGCTTGGTTGAGTTAGAGTGCTGAGCGGGTTCGTTGTGCTGGTGGCTGGAATTCATTCGGTCCCCTACCATGCACGTGTTCGTTCCGGGGGGAACGCGGCTGTGAGAAGGATCGCAGCCGGCTGGAATTGAGGGAGGGAAGGCACGTGCTCTACCATTGGTACGAGCTCAGCCATATTGCCATGCGGCCTGCTCGTATGGCGGCTGATACATGCCGGCACTTCTTCCGCAATCCGTTCAATCCGCTCAGTCACACCGCCATGGGCCGCCAGACCGCTGCGGCTTGCGAAGTCTTCGAGCGAACCACGCGACGCTATGGCAAGCCAGCGTTCGGGATAACGTCGACACGTGTCGGGCCGCGCGACGTAGCCGTGAGGGAAGAAGTGGTCTGGCAACGGCCTTTCTGCCGCCTTCTCCATTTCAAGCGCGACCTGCCCGCCTCGCGCGCCTCATACGATCCGCGAATTCTGATCGTGGCGCCTATGTCTGGGCACTATGCCACTTTGTTAAGGGGCACGGTTGAGGCCCTCATTCCGAACCATGAAGTCTACATCACGGATTGGTCCGATGCCCGCGACGTCGGCATTCTCGAGGGCACATTCGATCTCGATGATTACATCGACTATCTGCGCGAGATGCTTGCCCACCTCGGAGGCGACATTCACGTCCTAGCTGTGTGCCAATCATCGGTGCCTGCTCTTGCTGCCCTGGCATTAATCGAGGAGGACGAAGCGTCCTACCGTCCGTCGAGCCTCATCATGGCCGGCGGTCCAATCGATACACGCATCAATCCGACGATCGTCAACGACGTGGCCAAGCAGCGCGGCACCAACTGGTTTCGCAACAACGTGATTTCGACGGTACCTTGGCCAAATATCGGGGCCGGCCGAGCCGTCTATCCGGGTTTCCTTCAACTCTCCGGCTTCATGTCGATGAACTTGGAGCGCCACGCGAAGGCCCACAAGGATCTCTTCCTCAATCTGGTAAGAGGTGACGGCGATTCAGCCGAGAAGCACCGGGAATTCTATGATGAATATTTGGCGGTGATGGATCTCACGGCGGAGTTTTATCTGCAGACCATCGATTCCGTTTTTATCCGTCATCTGCTGCCCAGGAACGAGTATGTCCATCGCGGCCGGCTCGTGGATCTCAAGGAGATCCGGACCGTTCCCCTCATGACCATCGAAGGCGAAAAGGACGACATTACGGGGCTCGGGCAATGCCGTGCCGCACTCAATCTGTGCTCGCGACTCTCCGATGCCAAGAAGTATCACCTCTCCTGCGCCGGTGTCGGCCATTACGGGATTTTCAACGGATCACGCTTCCGTGCCGAGATTGCACCCAAGATCGGCGCCTTCGTCCGCACCAACGACAGCCGCGTTTCATTTTTTCCGCCACCGACAGAAATCGTCCTCCACAGCGCATCTCAGACGGCAGCGGCGGCCCACGATATTTCGGCGGTCGCATTCACGTTCTCTGCAGCGAACGACTAGCGGTTCAGCGGCCACAGTCCAAAAGATATTCTTGGGCGCGAAGTGGGGCACCGCCGCCACACTGCAGTGCACAGAATTCTCACGCAAAAAATTCGGGCTGGCGAAGCGCCCGGCGAACTTGTTAGCTGGGGATGTGAGTGGTTCGCTCTGCGTGCAACTCGCATCCCATCCTCTTTGTCGTGCGTCGCGCGGTGTGGGCAACAATCTCCATCGTTCTCGTGCACTCTATTGAGATTTGCTTGAGGTCGACAAGATGTGGCAGACCTACGCCCCCAATCTGACACGGCCCAGCCTGGTTACAATTCCGGGCATCGATGCACCGATAGAAGTTCGCCGGCATCCGGCCGCGCGCCGCCTCACTCTTCGCGTAAGCCGCACACGGCGCACCGTCGTGGTCACTCTTCCGCTTCAGTGTGATCTTGATGAAGCAGGCTCATTTGTACACCGGAACATCCGCTGGGTCCGCGAGCGGCTTGAAAGCTTGCCGGCTCGTGTTCCCTTTACCGACGGCGCTCTTGTTCCGCTGCGAGGGCATCAGAGCCGAATTGTATTTCGCGGAGCGGGCCACGGCGAAGGCATAGTCCGGGAAATGCCCGGACGGGCGTTTCCGGAGCTGCACGTCATGGGTGAGCCTGCGCATGCGCCGCGGCGATTCGCCGACTGGCTCGTTTCAGAAGCAAGGCGCGATCTCGAAGCGAGCGTCGAAATTCACACACGAAAGCTCGGCCTTACTGCGCGCCGTGTGTCGGTTAGAGATCAATCGAGCCGCTGGGGCTCGTGCTCCGCATCCGGCGTCCTTTCGTTTTCCTGGCGGCTCATTCTCGCCCCGCCCGCCATTCTCGACTACGTGGCTGCCCACGAAGTGGCCCACCTCGCAGAAATGAACCACGGCCCGCGGTTCTGGAACATCGTGAAGCGGATCTATCCCGGCCTCGACGACGCACGCCGCTGGCTCCACGTTTACGGCATGGAATTGCACCGCTACGGCAACTAGCGCGCGATAAGCGTTCTATTCGGCTGCTTCGGAAGGATGGCTTCCCGATTTCGGCGCCTCGCTGTCGGCGGCCTTGAGCGCTTCAAGCGAGGGCATCGAGACGGTGTTATAACCGCAGTCGACGAAGTGCACTTCACCCGTCACGGCTCCCGAGAGATCCGACAGGAGATTAAGCGCCGAGCCGCCGACTTCATCGAGTGTCGGCGTGCGCTTCAAGGGCGAGTGCTCTTTCTGGAAATTGAAGATGACGCGCGCATCCGAAACACCGGCACCCGAAAGTGTGCGCATGGGACCCGCTGAAAGCGCGTTGACGCGAATACCCTGCGGGCCGAGGTCGGCGGCGAGATAGCGCACGGAGGCCTCGAGCGCCGCTTTGGCGACGCCCATGACGTTGTATGAGGGAACAGAGCGCGTCGCCCCGCCGTATGAAAGCGTCAGAAGCGAACCACCTTTCGGCATAAGCTCCATCGCCCGCTTGGCAATCTCCGTGA
Organism: uncultured Hyphomicrobium sp.; assembly: GCA_964607855.1. Classification (GTDB taxonomy): domain Bacteria; phylum Pseudomonadota; class Alphaproteobacteria; order Rhizobiales; family Hyphomicrobiaceae; genus CAZSNH01. The sequence continues at coordinate 3,010 of CAZSNH010000127.1, forward strand.
AGGAGAAGCATGAGATGACCATCGTATTGACGAAGTTCTCGCGCGAGGTGTTGACATAACGGCCCGAAAGCTCGCGCGGATCCGAAAATGCAAGCGCATGCACGACGAAGTCGAGGCCGCCCCACTTATCCTTGATTACCTTGAACGCCCTGTCGACGCTTTCGAGATCGAGGACGTTGACCGGCTCGATGATCTCCGATCCGATAGACTTTGCAAGCGGCACGGCGCGCCGGCCGAAGGCTCCATCCTGGTACGTGAAGGCGAGCTCGGCGCCTTGCCCGTGCAGAAGCCGCGCGATGCCCCAGGCGATCGACCTGTCGTTGGCCACACCCATGATGAGGCCGCGCTTGCCCTCCATCAGTGGACCAGGCTTTGCCAAATCTCTCGTCTCCGACATGGGGGGCCTCGTTCTTGCGCCAACTGAGCGGCCGTTGATTTCGAACCAACCACCGCCGTTCTTATATAATCGCATAGTCCTAACGCCTCGAAGGAGCTTTGTGTCAGCTTCCTAACGCCGCGCCGTGACAATCCTATTAAATTAACCATCCAAGCGGCGGAACACGAGAGTGGCATTGGTTCCGCCGAACCCGAAACTGTTCGACATGACACAGTTAAGCGCCACATTGTCGATCCGCGAGCGGGCTATCGGGACATCGGCGAAAAGCGGGTCGATCTCCTCGATATTGGCGCTCTCGCAGATGAAGCCATTGTTCATCATCAGCAGTGAGAAAATGGCTTCCTGCACCCCGATAGCGCCCAAAGAATGGCCGCTCAGCGACTTGGTCGAGGAAATCGGGGGGACGTCCTTGCCAAACACCTCGCGAACGGCCTGGATTTCGCGCTCGTCGCCGACGGGCGTACCCGTGCCATGGGGATTGATATAGTCAACCTTGCCGACCCTCATTCCATTGAAGCCGGCGAGAGCAAGCTTCATGCAGCGCACCGCGCCTTCGCCCGAAGGTGCAACCATATCGAACCCGTCCGAGGTGGCTCCATAACCTGCTACTTCTCCGTAGATCTTGGCCCCGCGCGCTTTTGCGCGTTCAAGCTCCTCGAGGACGACGACGCCAGCCCCGCCGGCGATAACGAACCCATCGCGGTTCTTGTCGTAGGCGCGCGACGCCTTGGCAGGGGTCGCGTTAAATCGCGACGACATCGCGCCCATGGCATCGAACATGTTGGAGAGCGTCCAATCGAGTTCCTCGCAGCCGCCCGCAAAAACCACATCCTGTTTTCCGAACTGAATGAGCTCGGTGGCATTGCCGATGCAGTGGGCGCTCGTAGCGCATGCCGAGGAGATCGAATAATTCGTGCCCTTGATTTGGAAGGCGGTAGCAAGAACGCCCGAGGGGCCCGAGCACATAGCCTTTGGGACCTCAAAGGGCCCGATCTTCCTCGGCCCCCCTAAAGAACGCGTAGTATCGGCAGCGGCAACGATCGCCACTGTCGAGGGACCGCCCGAGCCCATCACAATGCCGGTGCGCTCGTTGACGACATCCTTCGAGTCCAGTCCGGAATCGCGAATGGCCTGCTCCATGGCGATGTAATTCCACGCCATGCCCGCATTCATGAACCGCCTAGGTTTGCGCGGCACCTGCGATTCCCAATCGATCCGCGGCTCACCGTGCACCTGACATTTGAACCCGAGTTCGGCATATTTTTCCGCGCGGACGATTCCCGACTTGGCCTCGCGGAGCGACGCAAGCACCTCTTGGGTGTTGTTCCCTATCGAAGAGACAATACCCATGCCGGTGACGACCACTCGTCTCATCCACTCTTCCTTTCAGTTACCCATCAGCGTGCCAACGCTCACTCACTAGCACACTTGGGGCCGTCCGCTCCAAAATCGATTTGCTGCTCAGCTCGAAGCGGCTTCGCCCGCCTCGAACAATCCGACCTTGAGATCCTTTGCCGTGTAGATTTCCTTACCATCGGCTTTCATCACACCGTCGGCCAGCGCGAGTTTCAATCTGCGCAGGATCACCCGCTTGGGATCGATGATATATTCGAGCTTTTTTGTGGTCGGCAAAACCATGCCGGAGAAGTTCACTTCTCCCACTCCAAGCGCCCGGCCGCGACCTGGAGCACCGAGCCAGCCCAGGAAAAAACCCGTGAGCTGCCAGAGCGCATCGAGGCCGAGACAACCCGGCATGACGGGATCACCCTTGAAGTGGCAGTCGAAGAACCAATCGAGTCGCGTGTTGCCCGCCACTGCCAGTTCGGCGACGACCTGGCCTTTGCCGTGCAGGCCACCCTGGTCCGAAATGGCCGAGATGCGATCGAACATCAGCAACGGGGGCAATGGAAGCTGCGCATTTCCCGGACCGAAGAGTTCGCCACGGCCGCAGGTCAATAGATCCTCGTAATCGTAGCTCGACCTGCGTTCCGCCATGTTTGCGCGGCCCCCTAGTTGTCGTGCGCCAAGCTGCTCCCGCAGCGAGATGCCACCCGCGCCGGCGGGCCGTTGACGTTGCCCCTTTCAAAACGGTAAAAAGGCACTGCGTCAAGGGCTTGAGGGAGCCTTTTCCATGCGTCACGGGAGTGGTTGCGATTGCAGCCGATGGGCAATATATTGAGTAAAGTCTGAGCCTTGGCCGTGGCGCCTGCAACGCGTACCCGCATGGGGCACGAGTTCGCAGTGCCAGAGCGAGAGAATTGATGAGCGAGATCCCATCCGGAGCGCACTGCAAGATCATTCCAGAATTGCTACGCGAGGCCGGGTTGCGCCCCACTCGTCAGCGCATTGCGCTCGCCACGCTCCTTTTCTCGGGCCAGGACCGTCATATCTCTGCCGAGACCCTGCACGCGGAAGCCACTGCAACAGGAGAGCATATTTCACTTGCTACCGTTTACAATACGCTCCACCATTTCACGAAAGCTGGCCTCCTGCGTGAGCTCGCGCTCGAAGGGTCTAGAGCCTACTTCGACACCAACACCTCGAACCACAATCACTTCTTCATCCAAGAGAAGGGCGAGGTGCTTGACATTCCGAGCAACTGCATCCGCGTTGACGGTTTACCCGAGCCTCCTGAAGGCCTGAAGATCAGCCACGTCGACGTTGTCGTACGGCTGGTACGCAAGTAATCCGCAAGGATCGTATCCACCAGAAGTCAATGACCTAACGCGCAGGCGAGATGCGTGCTCTGGAAATGCATCTCTTCGCTTGTTTCATTACGATGAACGAAAAGAAATCCTGCTTGACGTTCCTCCGGCGCAACCTTGAAGCCGCTTCGACAGGCCAGCTACTTCAACACTTCGCCTTCATAGACGCCCCACAACTTTTTCTGCTCGATAAAGCCCCGATATGCGTCGACCGAAACCTCGCACCACACGCCGTCACACG
>CAZSNH010000127.1:6362-7354 GCA_964607855.1 uncultured Hyphomicrobium sp.
AATCCCAGGGAGCCACAAGTGATGTTCGCCGACGCGAAAGGAACGTTTGCAAAACCCAGCCCGTGACGCCCTCAGCATCGCGCACCTGTCGCCAGCCTTCGAATTCCTTGATGACCTCGACGGGGAGCCCGGCCCGGCGAAAGACCCACGAGATGGGATACTCGGTGCCGGGGCCCGCCCTGAGGTTGATCTTGTCGGACTTCAAACTCACAAACCGGGGCAGCGGCAAACCACTTGGCGGGGGTGTAGCCGTTTCCGTTTTCGCGGGAGCCTCGCTGGCTCCTTGTTCACCAGCATACCCAACGAACGCCGAAGAAGTCGAAAAAATTGCAGCAAATATGAGCTTTTGCAGCCCTCGCCTCATACCGAATCTCCCCGCAATACTGCTAGGGAAGCACCTCGCACGCCGGATTGCTACCCATTCAGCCGGAAAAGCCTGCGAATGCAGCAGATTTGCGGCACCAGAACTTGCCCCGGACACTTCGGCGCGACCATCACTCTTCACTTTGTCATGGGCGTGGCCTTCTGTTAGACACGGGGTCGAAACTTGCCCCCCGCGCACCGCTCCCCCCACTTTCGCGAAGGCGTGGCCGGACCCGGCGCGAAAACCAACCTGCTTCACCAGCGGAAATTAAATGCCAGCCAGCACCAGAAAGCCCATAATCGTCGTAACCCGTAAGCTCCCCGAGGTCGTCGAAACACGGAAGCGCGAACTTTTCGATGCCAAGCTCAATCTCGATGACAAACCGCTGAGCCAGGCTGAACTTGTTGCCGCCGCCAAGGAAGCCGACGTGCTGGTTCCCACCGTCACCGATAAGATCGATCGCGGCGTCATCAGTCAGGCCGGCCCTCAGCTTCGCCTCATCGCCAACTTCGGCACCGGCGTCGATAACATTGATATCGATACCGCCCGCAACCGCGGCATCGCCGTTACCAATACGCCCGGTGTCCTCACCGAGGACACGGCGGACATGACCATGGCCCTGATTCTT
>CAZSNH010000128.1:0-7352 GCA_964607855.1 uncultured Hyphomicrobium sp.
CCCCCCCCCCCCCCCACGCGGTAATCAACATGGCACCCGGAAATGCTGATCCCCGAAGCGTCGTGAGGCGGGGTTTTAAGCCAATTGCCGAGCGAACCATGGTCAAATGAATTGGGCTCGTTTCCCATGCCCCCAGAGCCTTTAGGACCGGCTTTCTTTTTTGGTATATGGATTTGGTATAAGGAGTTCTAAGACACCCTCGGCCCACGGGTCGATGAGACACTGAGGCAAGGTCCTGCCGTCTGGGCAAGCGTGGAACCCGAGGATTAGCGAGTTGATTTCTAGAACCAGGATTTCAGAGTGGGGCGCGAGCAGCTAGGTACGGTAGTCGGCCGAAGTGAGCAAGCGGTAGTCCGGGATAGCCCTCGACCAAGGCCCGATCCGCCTCCGGGTACGGGGATGGCTGCGGAAGCAGGCGCAAGCTCCGGCCTTCGCCAGTTGTGGGCGAGAGGTGTCGGGGTCTGGAGCAATCTCAGCCTCGCGCGGCGCGCTGCCGTCGTAGCGTTCGTCGGCCAGTCCCTCCTTGCGACCGTCTTGGGCTATTGGATTTCCGGCCGAATTCAAGAGAGCGTGCTCCTCCAAGCGGCGCAGACGAGCTCACTGCTGCTCGAAAGTCTGATCGGACCTCACGTGCAGGATTTGGCACATGGACCTGAACTCTCACCTGCGGCAGCGGCCTCATTGAGAGAGCTACTTTTGCGCCCACCTCTCAAAAGCAACGTTGCCGAGCTGCGTATCTGGCGACGCGATGCATCAATCGTGTTCGACAGCGAAGGCAGCTCGAGCCACGTGGCGCCCCCCGTCGCGGATGAGATCGAAAGCGCCTTCAACGGGCGGTTGCGAGTCGAGCTTAATGACGCGCATCACGATCAAGGGGCGCTCGAGCGCAAGCACAGCATGCCGCTCTTCGAAATCAACGCGCCCGTTCACGAAACCGGCACGGAACGGGTCATCGCAGTTGCCGAGTTCTATCAAGGAGCTGCGCAATTGCATGCGGATCTCGCCAGGGCCCGCATGCAGAGCTGGATCGGTTCAGCTCTGATTGCCATCGCACTCTTGCTGCCCCTCGTTCCCATTATCCGGGGAGCGAGCCGGACGATCGATAACCAAAAGCACGAGATCGAGGTGCGCAAGCTGGAACAAGCGCGCCTTGCCGAGCAGAACGTCGCCCTGCGCGGAGGAATTGAGCAAGCTCATCGCCGCGGGGCTGAAATCAACGAACGTTCGATGCGCCGGATCGGGGCCGACTTGCACGACGGGCCGGCCCAATTGGTGGGGCTTGCCTTGCTGAAACTTGATGAGCTCATACCACCGCTCAAATTTTCGGCAGGAGCGGATCGCCATCTCGAAACGCTCAATCTTGTGCGCCAGGCGCTGACCGATTCTTTGAAAGAGATCAGGGGTATCGCCGCGGGATTGGCGTTGCCGGAGTTGGAGCGGGTGACGCTTGCCACCGCCCTCGAACTCGCAGTCCGATCGCATGAACAGCGCACGAGAACGCGTGTCAATCTCAATCTCGGAGCTTTGCCGGCCCACTTGCCGCTTCCGGTCACGATCTGCCTCTTCCGGTTTGCGCAGGAGGCTCTCAACAACGCCTATCGCCATGCGGCAGGGAGGGGACAGATGCTTACCGCTTCGGTGGGAAGCGGCGTCGTTAAGGTTGAGGTGCGCGACACGGGGCCTGGTTTCGATGTCGCTCAGCTCGGAGACCGCAAAGACAAGCTCGGCCTTTCCGGTCTAAAGAACCGCGTCGAATCTCTCGGCGGTCAGCTCGAGATTCGCTCAGTGCCGGGGCAAGGGACAGTACTCATCGCGAGTTTTCGCAATGCAACTAATTTGGCGCATGACTAAATTCAGCGCATGATTAATTGCAAAAAGAACCCAATATTTTTGTGCTTTTTCGATTGAAGTGCGGGGATCAAGAAACTTTATCAAAAAAAATTGTTGTTGTGCTTTTTTCTATTTAGTGAGGTATTAACTCTAGAGGCGCCGTCGACGGGGTTTCTTTGCGGTGTCGCCACGGTTTTTGTTTGCGTAGCGGGTGTGTGGCCATGCAGAACAAGGTGCGTGTTGCCGTTTTCGACGATCATCCTTTAATGCGAGCAGGAATCATTCATAGCCTGCGCAACGATCCCGGGCTCGAAGTGATCGCCGAAGGTGAGAGTGCGGGCGAAGCTCTGCAAGCGGCAGCAAAGTTGAAAATCGATGTGATGTTGCTCGATGTGAGTATGCCGGGCGGCGGCATCGACGCAGCACGTGCATTGAAAGCGTGCTATCCGAATTTGAAGACGATCGTTCTCACCGTCTCTGAACGCGAGGACGATGTGACGGCCGCCATCGTTGCCGGCGTCAAGGGCTACGTTCTCAAAGGCATCGGCGCTTCCGATTTGGTGCGGATCGTTGGCGCTGTAGCTCGCGGGGAAACATATGTCAGCCCTGGCCTGGCCCAGCGGTTGCTGGTGAAAATGCAGCAACGCTGGACAGCGGGTACGCCGAGCAAGGATATCAATGCTCAACTGACGGTGCGCGAGGAGCAGATCCTCGGTCAAGCATCGCTCGGTCTCACAAATAAAGAGATCGCGCGCAAGCTCCAGCTCAGCGAGAAGACCGTCAAGCACTACATGACGAGCGTTTTGCAGAAACTGCAGGCTCGTAATCGCGTCGAGGCCATCATCGCCATGAAACGGCGCGCCGCGCCCGAAGCGATCGCTTCATAATTAGCGCCACACAGTCCAAATCGGATTAACCAGCCTTGCATGCGGGCAGATGCGCTGCGCGAACTTTGGTTGCGAAAGTGCAAATCTGGCGACAAAGGATGCGCCGTTCCGAGATAATTATTCGGGCGATGACTGAGCGCAGACGTTAACATGTTATTTCATTCGGCCACTGCTGACCTTGCGAAACCGGGGGGTCGCTGGAGAACCTGGCAATACGGAACGAGGTCCCCATTTCATCGGACTAAGGTCTGAATGAGGTTGGTCTCCAGGTTGGGGTCCGAAGGCCCCAGCGGAAAATTAGAATAGTGACTATCCTGCCATCACATTAGAGGGTCATTAGGCGGTAACGCATGCGCCAATGCATGCAGTTCGCGTAAATTCGGCAGGCCCCCGTGTTCGTGAGTTTTTTAGCCGGGGAGTGAACCCATGTTTATTTCCGACAAGTCTTCAAAGGCGCGGCTACATGAAGCCGAGCGCGCCCGGGAGAACCGTCGCGAGATTGTCCAGGCGCTTTCAACGGGACAGATTTCCCGCCGCGATCTTCTGAGATGGGGCTTGCTCACGTCCACAGGGCTCCTCGTGGCGAAACATGGGCTTAGCAAATGGGCGCCAAGCGCCTACGCCGAAGTGCCGACGGGAACTCCGCCCAGTCCCACGTTCGGGGCAAAAAAGTTCTCGCAACCGATGCCGCGTGTTCTCAACCAGCCCGGCGTCAATCTGCAGACGCTTGCGCTGCCGGGAAATCCGGCAGCCTGGCCATTCGCCGGCGAACTTGCCGCGCAGAACTACTCCTATCACGAGCTCTTCAACATGTCCGGCGGCACGGCTTACAAGAATCCGGTGACCGGTGTGGGTCCGGTCGAGGGCCGGCCGCCGGGGCAATTCTTTGCCCACCAGCGCTGGGACGAGCTGCCTCCCGTCCACGGCTACATACTCTCGCTCGGCCAAGTGAAGGCGAACAAGCGTTTTCACCCGAAGATGCCGGCCCAGAATGCCAACTCCGTATGGTCGTTCGGCCCGCGCACTCCCGGCATGATCGGCAATGTCAACGGCTCGCGCACCGGTAATCTCGTGCCGCCGCTCATCAAGGGACGCTACGGCGAGCCGATGATCTGCCGCATCTACAATGACCTTCCGGTCGACCGCGCAGCCAACGGCGGTTTCGGGCGCAACGAGCTGTCGACGCACTTCCATAACGCGCACAACGGCGCCGAGAGCGACGGGGCATGCAATGCCTATCACTTCCCGGGCACGTTCTACGACTATCACTGGGGTATGACGCTCGCGCGCCGGGATATGCCGCAGCTTTGGCTCACCAGCGATCCCAATCATCTGCGAAAGGCATCGGGTCCGGACGACGGTGATGGTCTCGTGGAGGTTCCGGGCGATTTCCGCGAGCTGCAGGGCAGCATGTGGTTCCATGATCACCGCTTCTTCTTCACCGCGGAGAACGTGCACAAGGGGCACTTCGGCCTCTTCAACATGTATAGCGGCCCCGATCGCGGCCGCGAAGGCTTCAACGACGGCATCAATCTCAATTTGCCGAGCGGTAAGAGGCTGCCGTGGGGCAATACGGATTTCGACGTCAATCTCGCGATCACCAATCCCGCGTTTGATCCATCGGGTCAGCTCTTCTACGATATCTTCGATACGGAAGGCTTCCTCGGCGACATCCTCGCCGTCAATGGCGCGTACTACCCCTATATGCAGGTGCTGCCGCGCCGGTATCGCTTCCGTATACTCAACGCCTCGATGTCGCGCTTCTTGAAGCTCGCCTTCGTGGTGAGCAAGAGCTTGAGATTCCCGCGAGGCACACAGGTTCCGATCTACTTCATCGCAAATGATGGCAACTTCGTCGTCAACCCGATCAGATTGTTGGAGCTCGATGAGCAAGGGACGGCCGAGCGCTACGATGTCGTCATCGACTTCTCGGCATTCCGCAAGGGAGACCGCATTTTCCTAACCAACCTTCTGCAACAGACGAATGGCAACAAGCCCGACGGCGCCGTTTCCGTTGGGGAGGCTCTGGCCGGCGTCAAGAACGATCCCGCTGTCGGGCCTCTTCTCGAGTTCCGCGTCGTCGACGCGCTGACAAGCGTGGACGATCCATCGTATCGCTACACGGCAACGAATAGGCGCGACGACAGCGTCAACTTCGACGATCCGGATTGGGCTTCGGGAGCAAAGCGGCTCACCGAGCAGATCCCAATCGTGACACCGGTACGCGTGCGCGAGATTCTGTTCGGCCGCTCCGATTCTGAAACCATCGAAGGGTGTATCCCCGACTGCCGGGAGGTGCCAATCGGCGGCTTCCCGTGGACGATCAAGGTCAACGGACGCGACGCGCATTCGCTCAACGCCAACCGGATCTCGAGCATCATTCCAAGGCCGGGCGATGTCGAGCACTGGACTCTCGTCAATGGCGGCGGCGGCTGGGATCATCCCATTCACCTCCACTTCGAGGAGGGTGTCACGATCGACCGTGGGGCAGATACGATTCCGGCCACCGAGCATCTTGTTCGCAAAGACGTGTGGCGCCTGCGTCCCGGCGGTCAGGTGAAGTTCCAGGTGCGCTTCGGCGAATTCGGAGGTGCTTACGTCACGCACTGTCACAACACGGTGCACGAGGACTTCGGTCTGCTGATGCGCATGCAGCTGCTGACCGCACCACCCACGTCCGCCGACTACAAGGGTGCGCCACACTGGTTGGTGACGAAAACGCCAATACCGACACCGGCCGGCGTGCAGTGGATGGATCCGGAAATCCTTCCCGAAGGCGACCCCAACGACCCCGAGTTCATCAAGAGGACGACGTAGCTCATTCAGAGACGATTGGGGCGTAGCTCGTGCGAGCCGGCGTGAATATTGGCTTAGTGCTGCTCGTGGCGGCCGCTCTGGCGTTCGCCCTCTTTGGACGCGCCGAACAGGCCACTTCCGAAGCTCCGTGGAGCCAATCCTATCTGCCGAACGTCGAGGTCGTCGATCAGGATCACCGGCGGCTCAAGTTCTATGACGACGTTCTTCAGGGCAAGCTCGTCGTCATCAGTTTCATCTATACGAGCTGCAACAATATCTGCCCCTTGGTGATCGCCCGTCTTGCCGAAGTGAGGGATCAACTGGGGGATGCCTTCGGCCGTGACATTCATTTCGTGTCGGTGAGCATCGATCCCATCCCCGACACGCCCGACAAGCTCAAGGAGCACGCCAGCGCCTTCAAGATCGACAAGGGGTGGTTGTTCCTCACGGGCGATCCGGGAAACATCGACCTCATCCGCCACAAGCTCGGCGAACGCAGCAGAAAGGACATCGCGCAGCATAGGAACGAAATTCTTCTCTTCAATGACAGGACGGCGTCGTGGTCGCGCGAGTCGCCCTTCTCCGACGTCAGCATCCTTGTCAACTCCATTCGATCCATGGACCCCGAGTGGCAGTGGGAGGCCGCTCATGGGGCACACACGGAGGGGAGTACGCGCCATGATGTTCCAGTCGAGCTGCCGGGACAGGCGCTCTTCCTCAAGACATGCGCATCGTGTCATACGGTTGGGGGGGGCACAAAAGTCGGCCCCGATCTCGGTGGCGTTCTGCAACGCAGGAGCGAGAGCTGGTTCAAATCCTACGTCACGACCCCTAGCAAACTGCGCCGGCAGTCCGATCCCGTGGCACTCGCGTTGCGCGAGGCGTTCCCTCATGTGCGAATGCCGGATCTTGGGCTTAAGGAGACAGACGCAGAAGACCTTATTTTGTACTTGAAGGGACGTGCTCAAGCCTCAAACCGGGCGAGCGTATCGACCTCCGTATCCAAGTAGGGATTGGCGGCCCACCGGGGCTTAAGCGAATTCTTGAGGTCCAGTTGACCCCTTGGCCGGAACTGCTTACGCACTTCCTTTAAATGCGACGTTCCCTCCAAAATTGCGGGGTCCGAATGTGAAAGGCTTTCGCCGAGGTCGTGGATTATATGCTGAGGATGGCTTCGCGCTTGTGGGCGTTATTCTGCTCTGTCTTCTGATGAGCATCGTCGCCTATGTTTTCACCAATGCTGTCCGAAGCCATCTCCGGAATGCGGCGGCTCAGGTGGGCGCAGCCGAGGCAGAGGCAGCCGCAGACGCCGGCGTGAACCTCGCCGTCCTGGACCTTCTTCGTGCCGGGCAAGACGGCAGCCGCCGCCGCTTCGCCATCGATGGACGTACGGCAGTCTGCTCGCTGTCGCAGGGTCAGCAGATCGCCATTCGCATTCGCGACGAAGCCGGCCGCATCGATCTCAACGCCGCCCGCGAGGAGTTCATCCGCAGCTTTCTCGCCGGGCTAGGTATCGCTTCCTCCGACATCGAACCGCTGCTCGCGGCTCTCGCCGATTTCAAGGACAGGGATCAAGAACGGCGTCTTAACGGCGCCGAAGCGGAAGATTATTCAGCAGCGGGCCTTCCTGGCCGCCCAAAAAACGCACCCCTCGACGTGATCGAGGAGCTGGGCCGTGTTCGCGGCGTCGACGGAGCGCTGCTCTCGCGCATCCGGCCCTTTGTCACCGTCTATTCGGGGATTGATGGTGTGGATCCCGCCATTGCGCCCCCCGAGCTTGGACAAATACTCTCGCGCGGCCTCGCCGCGACAGATCTCTCGAGCATCGCCTTGGGTTCC
>CAZSNH010000129.1:0-7347 GCA_964607855.1 uncultured Hyphomicrobium sp.
GTCGGCGCCGGGGATGAAATCGAACAGCCTGCCCTTTTGCTCGCGACCATAATAGACCGCTATGCGACCCACATAGTCCTTTGCATGAACGCTATCGACAGCGGCGAAATGCTCTTCGTTGTCTACGAGATACGCTAGGCGGCGGCGCACATACGTGAGAAGCGCCAGCTCTCGCTCCGAGGTCGAGATTTGTCGAGCCATGTGCCGCAGTGAGAGCGGACCACTTGCAGCATCTGTGCCGTGTTCGAGCTGCAGTTTGTGAACGACGGGAAGTACGAGGGCTTCCTCGAAGCAGGCCTTTATGATTGGTCCATAGTAGCGATCGACCGCTTCTTTGCGCACATTCTTCAGTCCGATCTCGCCGAGCGCAAATCGGCAGAACGCTTCAGAAGGAGTGGCGGCTTCCGACGAGAAAAGCGTGTGCAGGCGCCGTTTCACCAGTGTGACGTGAGCTGCTTCTGCAATCATGGCAGGGTCAAACTTGGCGCGCGTCACCTTGAGCAGTGAGGTGACGATATCGTCGGAGGCGCCGGCTCGCGCAATAAGCTCGAGGTCAAGAGTGAGATAAGGTTCCGAGTCCATGACCTCGGGGCGGTCCGAGTCGACGAAGAAGGAGAATACGACGCCGTTGGTGAGGATGCCGAGCTTAGTTTGGGGTGACGCGTTGAAAAATTCCCGAAGCCGGCAATTGCCGTGATCGAGGCTCGAGCCCGAGGCCTTGCACTCGACACCGATAATGGGATTTCCATCACGAAGAATGGCGAAATCGATCCGGTGTGGACCTTTGGGTGAGGCGCCTGAGATGTGATCCGGATAGACCTCGTAGGGGTTCGTATAGTCGTAGCCCAGCATGCCGAGGAACGGCAGCGCCAAATAAAGCTTGGTGCTTTCGGCATTGCTGCACGCCCCCATGATGGAAATGGAGCGCTTGGCGAGTGCCAGCAGGCTTGATCTCAGCTCGTTTTCCGTCGTCATTGTCCCCGGGTTCGACCCCCCTCACCTCGAATCAGTGCAAGTTTCGCACGCGAGTGATTTCTTGCAGCCGCAAATAGGCCGCCAGGGTTGCACATTCCTGGATTTTCAACAGATTCTGAGGGCGGCGTGTGGATTAACCGGCAAGGTGTTCCATTTCGCTGACGATGGCCTTGCCCATTTCGCTGGTGCCAACCTTGGTCATGCCGGCCTGCATGATGTCGCCAGTTCTGAGCCCCTTGGCGAGGACGCCTGCAATTGCCTTGTCAACCAAGTCGGCTTCCTCGCTCATATCGCAGGAATAGCGGAGCGCCATTCCAAACGAGGCGATGGTTGCGATCGGGTTTGCGAGCCCTTTGCCTGCGATGTCGGGGGCCGACCCGTGGACCGGTTCATAGAGAGCCTTGCGCTTGCCGGTCTTCGCATCAGGGGCACCAAGCGAGGCAGAGGGCAGCATGCCAAGCGAGCCCGTCGCCATGGCGGCTTCGTCCGAGAGCACGTCACCGAACAGGTTGTCAGTCACGATGACATCGAATTGCTTCGGCTGGCGTACGAGCTGCATGGCGCAATTGTCGGCCAGAATGTGCTCGAGCTTGACATCCGGAGCATACGACTTGTGGGTCTTAGTCACAACCTCGTTCCACAGCACGCCGGTCTTCATCACGTTGCGCTTTTCGGCCGAGTGGACCTTGTTCGAGCGCTTTCGAGCAAGATCGAAAGCGACCTTGGCAATACGCTCGATTTCGTGCGTTGTGTAAAGCTGGGTGTCGACTGCGCGTTTCTCGCCGTTCTCGAGTGTGACGATTTCTTTGGGCTCGCCGAAGTAGACGCCGCCGGTGAGTTCGCGCACGATCATGATATCGAGACCCTCCACGAGCTCACGCTTCAGCGACGAAGCATCGGCGAGCGCTGGATAGCAGATGGCAGGGCGGAGATTGGCAAAAAGACCGAGGTCCTTGCGCAGGCGCAGTAGCCCAGCTTCTGGGCGAACGGAGTAGGGAACCTTATCCCACTTCGGCCCGCCCACGGCGCCGAAGATCACGGCATCCGAGGCCATCGCCTTGGCCATGGCCTCCTCCGTGATCGCCACGCCGTGTTTGTCGTAGGCCGCCCCGCCCACGAGGTCGGACGTACAGACGAATTTTGCCTTGTTGCTCCGCTTGTTGAGGAACGCGATGAGCCGCTCGACCTCAGCCATGGTCTCGACGCCGATGCCGTCGCCAGGAAGCAGAAGCAAATTGAATGTGGCCATGTTTTTTCCGGTCCGTCGGTTCTATGATGATTTTGGAAGGCGGTACTAGCTCGGCGCTAGCCCGCCCGCAAGGACCCTACGCTGCGGCACTGGGGTCGAGGGGTTGCAGGAAGGCCGTATGCTACGTTTTCGATTTCTGTTGGATTTGGCCTGCACGTCCCTTTACGGCGCGGGTGCGGTCGCGGCTGCCTTCGCCGAGGAGGTGCCCAAACTCTCCCTTCCCATTCAATGCGAGCCGCAGAAGACCTGCTTTATTCAAAATTTCGTCGACGTCGATCCGACAGCCGGGGCGCAGGACTACCGCTGTGGCAGTGCGACCTATGACGGTCACAAGGGGACGGATTTCCGCGTTCTTTCGCTTGCGGCGGCAAGAAGCGGCGTCCCGGTGCTGAGCGCGGCCGACGGCACTGTCAAAGGAGTCCGGGACGGTGTTGAAGATGCATTTGTCTCGCCCGCGACCCGCGCAATGATCGCGGGTCGAGAATGCGGTAACGGCGTCGTGGTGGATCACGCCAACGGCTGGGAGAGCCAGTATTGCCATCTGATGAAAGGGAGCGTGAAGGTGCGCACGGGAGATCGCGTCCGCCGCGGCGACCCCCTCGGCTTTGTCGGCCTGTCCGGGCTCGCGGAATTTGCGCATGTGCATTTCGAAGTGCGCAGGAACGGCAAGCCGATCGATCCCTTTTCCGGTAAACCGCAATCCGAATCCTGCCAAAGAGAACCGGTGCCGGGCTCTGGCCTTTGGGACGAGAGTGCCGGCCGGGCCTTCACGTATCCCGACGCTGCCATTCTGGGCGCCGGCTTTGCCGCAGAACCGGCCCTGGTCGAGCGCCTAGAAACCGACGATCGGCCGCCGGAGCCGGTGCGAACAAGCGACGTCATTCTCTACTATTTGCGCGCGGTCAATACCAAAGCGGGCGACAGGGTGAGCCTCCGGCTCGAAGGACCAACTGGCGTGCTGGCAGAAACGACCCTCGATCCGTTCGATCGGCCGAAAGCCATAATCCGGCCCTTTGTCGGCAAGAAACGTCGTAATGCGGAATGGCCCGCCGGCACATATGTTGGCAACGCCAAAATCATTCGTGATGGCAAAGTGATCGCCGAGCATCAGTCCCGGCTGGATCTGAAATAAGTCCTATCCAATGAAGGGCAACGCGAGGGCGAGCGTAAAGCCGTTGATGGTGAGGAGGACGCCCAGTAGTCCGAGCATCGCACTCACGGCGAGCAAAAGCGTGCCTCGACGCGTGATGATGGCAACGGATGCGAGCACGATCGCAATTTGCAGAAAGGCCTCTGCATAATCGAAATACGGATCCTTGAGCATTGCAAGATCACGCTCAGCTTCCAGCGCCTTGCCGCGCTCCCAAAGCTGGTCAAGACCTTCGCGTTTGCCAACTTCCTTTTCCGGGTCGGTCGTCAGGATCGTATCCTGCCGCCGGTACTCCTCAATCTTGGTGCGGATGGCGGCCTTGCTCTCATCGGTAAGTCCCGGCTCGTGAGCAAGCTGCATTTCGAGTTCATCGATCCGCATACGAAGCACGTGCCGGCGCATGTTTTTGGCCTGGAAGAACGCCCAGGTGTTGGTTGCTTCGATGTTCTTCAGCGTGGCATCCTTGGCGGCATTGCCCCCACCCATGCTGCATATCGCGAGGCTAACCGCGAGAACGGCGATATAAACGCCAATCCACTTCTCGCGATCCTTCTGATTTTCTTCTTCAGCCAAGAGGCTGAGCTTAGCCCATCCCATCGTCGCGGCCCTCGGAAGGAACAAGATCCTTGCGGCTCTCGACTTTGTCGGAAGCCGTCATCCGGTACACAATGGGGGCTGCCGTGGCGAGCTCGCGGCTTAAGATTTCCTCGCCCGTCAAATGCTCGAGATGCATGATGAGCGCGCGCAACGAATTGCCGTGAGCAACAATCAGCACATTCTTTCCGGCGTCGATGTGAGGCGCAATCTCGTTGTAATAGTAGGGTTGAACGCGTGCGGCCGTATCCTTGAGGCTCTCGCCGCCGGGTGGCGGGATATCGTAGCTGCGCCGCCAGAGATGAACCATCTCTTCGCCGAAGCGCTTTCTGGCTTCGTCTTTGTTGAGACCCGACAAGGCCCCGTAATCCCGCTCGTTCAGCGCCGCGCTTTTTTTGATTTCAATGTTCGCTTGCCCCATCTCAGAGAGGATGATGTCGAGCGTCGTCTGAGCGCGGCGTAGCATGCTCGTGTAGGCAATCTCGAATTTAATTTGCTCGTCGCGCAGAACGCGACCCGCCCAGATGGCTTCGATGAGGCCCTTTTCCGTAAGGTCGGGATCCCGCCAGCCGGTGAACAGGTTCTTCTTGTTCCACTCGCTTTGGCCGTGCCGCACGAGGACGAGCGTACTGCTCATTGTGCTCACTCGCTGTGTTCTTTTGAGCGTCGACATCCGGCCTTTACAATCCCAGTACGTCCGCCATGGAGTAGAGTCCGGGCCTCTTGTCGCGGGCCCAGAGTGCGGCCCTCACGGCGCCGCGCGCAAAAATGCTCCGGTTCGAGGCCTTATGCGTGAGCTCGATTCGTTCGCCTGGCCCAGCGAACATGACCGTATGATCACCAATGACGTCGCCCCCGCGAAGCGTCGCGAAGCCGATATCTCCGCGCCTGCGTTCCCCGGTATGTCCGTCGCGCACGCGCGTGCTATGAGCGTCAAAATCGATCTTGCGCCCAGCCGCCGCCGCCCGGCCCAGCATCAATGCCGTGCCCGACGGCGCGTCGACCTTGCGCGCGTGGTGCATCTCGACGATCTCGATGTCGAAGTCTTCATCGAGGATAGCCGCAACCTTCTTGGTGAGTGCGGCCAGCAGATTGACTCCAAGGCTCATATTGCCGGCCTTGACGATGGTCGCATGCCGCGCCGCCGCTTTTATGGCCTCCTCGTGGGCCGTGTTAAAGCCGGTTGTCCCGATGACGTGAACGATACGGGCGTTGGCGGCAAGTGCAGCGAATTCAACCGTCGCGGCCGGAGCCGTGAAGTCCAGGATGCCGTCGGCGTGGGTAATGAGTTCCAGTGGATCCGAAGTGACTGCAATGCCGAGTGGGGGCAACCCCGCAATCGTGCCAATGTCGGCGCCGACGACGGGGGAGTTCGGCAGTTCCGTGGCGCCCAGAATGTGGCAGCCATTGATCTCCGAGACCGCACGGACGAGTTCGCGGCCCATGCGGCCGGCGACTCCCATCACGGCGATTTTCATATCGCTCAAAGCTCAACTCCCGGGCTGAGGCTCGCGCGGTATAGCAACGACTGGACGGCGCAGGAAGTGTCCCAAAAGCTCAATCCTTGCGGCTCGCTGCCGCTGTCGCGCGTTCGATCGCCTTCATGATCATGGACTTAGCTTCATCGACGCTGCCCCAATGATGAATTTTCACCCATTTTCCTGGTTCTAGATCTTTGTAGTGGGAAAAGAAGTGCTCGATCTGTTGGGCGGTGATTTCGGGGAGATCGGCGGCCGTACGAATCTTATCGTAGCGTTTCGTCACCTTGTGGCTGGGAACTGCGAGCAGCTTCTCGTCCCCGCCGCCATCATCCTCCATGACGAGAACGCCAATGGGACGGCAGTTGATCACGGCACCCGGCACGATCTGGCGCGTGTTGCAGACAATGACATCGATGGGATCGCCGTCGGAGGAAAGAGTGTGCGGGACGAAGCCGTAATTGCCGGGGTAGCGCATCGGAGTATAGAGGAATCGATCGACGAAGAGCGTCCCGGAGGCCTTATCGAGCTCGTATTTGATGGGTTCACCGCCGACCGGCACCTCGATAATAACGTTGATGTCCTCTGGCGGGCTCTTGCCCACGGGGATGGCCTCGACGCGCATGGGGGTCTCCTTCGGTGGCGGTTCTACTCAAATTTGAGGTCGTTTCTCTGTTCTTTGCCCTGATTTTGGTCACGATGCGAGGCGTAATATAGTGGCGCATGATTGAAGGTTTGGCCGAGAGGCGCGTTGGAGGTCTTGAGGCGCCATGGCAGCATTGGAATGCAAATCGCCGGCGCTAACGCGCGCGGTATTCCTCGCCTTGCTCGGGCTGGCAGTGAGTTTCGGGCCCGCTCAAGCCGTCCGGCCAGTCAAAAGCATCTATACCGCCTTGGACCTGGCCAAATGCCAAGCTCAGGCCCGGCAAAACAGTCACAAACAGTGGTTGTGCCAGGGTCTTGATGGATTTCCGATTGTTCTTGCAGAGGATGCGCTGCACGCGTTCCTAAGTGTGGGAACCGATGCCGTTGAGCGCAAGGCCGCCAAGCAGACGCTTTCTGCCAGTAACACCGTTTTTCACGACAACAGTGGCCGATCAGCCCTCGAATGGCGATTTATCATACGCGACAACAAACCGGTCCCATATGCGCTGATCGTTCGCTATTTCACGCAGGAGGGAAGTAGGCGCGGTCAAGTGCTCGTCGTCATGCGCGTCACGGATCGCGAGGCGTGTCACGTTGCTTATGTCGATGCTGTTGCAAACCCGAATGCGATCGTGCTTGCGCGGCGCATCGCAGACAAGGAAGCTCGAAAGTTCGATTGCCAGAAAGAGCCTATTCGCGCGGGTGCCGCAGGCAAGAGTCCAATGTAGGACCGGCACCGAGCAGCATTCTTCAGGTCCAGGTGAATGCGATCTTTTCGACTTTCGTCGAGCCGAACGTTTCATGGGCCCGCGCCACTGGCCGTCCACCGCGGCGCCAGTAAAAGTCGATCGCGGGCGTGTTCTCGGCGAGAACCCAGACGATGAGCCCTTTCAAACGGCGCTGATCGAGGTGTTGCCGGCAAGCTTCGAAAAGGTGCTCGCCAAAACCCAGGCCCTGATAGGTCGGCGACAGGTAAAGCTCGTAAATTTCACCGGCAGCCTGCCCGCGCGTGCGGGCAATGCCGAGCGTCGCGTAGCCGGCAACGGAGCCATTGACTTCGAGCGTGAGGAGGTTCTCACCGGATCGAATGGCGCGCCGCCACCATTCTGGGCCACGGCGCCGGACGACATTCTCAAGGTGCAGGTGAGGAATGATTCCGCTGTAGGCATGCTGCCAGGAGGCACGGAAAACGTCGGCCAGGGCCCGCGTATCAGCGAGCTTTGACCTGCGCACCTTAATCTCTGAACTCGAACCCA
>CAZSNH010000130.1:0-7331 GCA_964607855.1 uncultured Hyphomicrobium sp.
AATGCAGGCCTTCGGGTATGAGGGGGCGGTCGCGGGTCGCTATGCGGATGCCGTGGAGCGGGCCTTCGAAGCGGCCCGGAACAGGCTCAAGGCGCGCGCTGGCCTGACGGCTTTGACGATTTTCCTCGTCGTGGCAAGCATTGTAGGTGTGCTCTGGTATGGCGCGTCATATGTGATCGGCGGAGAAATGAGTGGCGGCCGGCTTGGACAGTTCGTGCTTTACGCTCTCTTTGCAGCAGGGGCCCTTGGGGAGCTTTCCGAGGTTTGGGGCGAACTCACGCAGGCATCAGGGGCTGCCGAGCGCCTGCATGAACTCATGAAAATCGTTCCTGAAATTCGCTCGCCTCAAAACCCGATTGCATTCCCCAAGCCGGCCCGCGGAGAGATCTTGTTCGAGGATGTCAGCTTCTCCTATGCCTCACGCCCTGCTGACCAGGCGCTCGAAGGATTTTCCTTGCGCACCGCTCCGGGAGAGACATTGGCGCTGGTCGGTCCTTCTGGGGCGGGCAAGACCACGATTTTCAATCTCATTCTGCGCTTTTATGATCCGGTCAAAGGGCGTGTTCTTATCGATGGCGTCGATCTGCGCCTAGCCGATCTCGATGAACTGAGGCAGCGGATTTCGCTCGTCCCACAGGACCCGGCGATCTTTGCCGATACGGTTTTCGAGAACATTCGCTATGGTACTCCAGGTGCGAGCCTCGCTGAGGTCAAGGCGGCAGCGCTTGCTGCCCAGGCCGACGAATTTATTCGCGAACTCCCATCGGGGTACGACACACAACTCGGAGAGCGCGGCGTCAATCTCTCAGGCGGCCAAAGGCAGCGCATTGCCATCGCGCGCGCCATACTGCGCAACGCACCAATCCTGCTGCTCGACGAAGCCACAAGCGCGCTCGATGCGGAAAACGAGGCGCTCGTACAGCGCGCCCTTGAGGGTGCCATGAAGGGAAGGACGACGCTCGTCATCGCCCATCGCCTGGCAACGGTTCAGAAGGCCGATCGAATACTAGTCATGGACAAAGGGCGCATTGTCGAAGCAGGCACCCATCGCGAACTCATATCGAAGGGGGGGCTCTATAGCCGCCTGGCCGAGCTTCAGTTTGGAACCTCATCGGCGAAAAAGATCGCCGCCAATACTTAAGTTTGCTTCACATTTTCTTTGCCGGCAGTTCGCTGTCATTCGCAATGCATTGCGCGCAATATGTCTGTATTTCTAGGCACTTAATACCGATTAATTGCTCTAACTCATCAAAGCTGAGAGAAAAAATTAACCAGGCTCACTCTAAATTCATGCCGGGCAATCGCATTTTTTCCGTGCCTCGCCCATTCCACCTGTCCTACCCGTCGCTTCGTTCATCGAGTGAATAGATGCTGAAATTTCTACCGAAATCCATCGCGGGTCGCGTCAATGCATTCTGCGGGCTTGCAATTTTGATGGCCGCAATCTGCGGCGTGTCGACTTACTACTTACAGTCATCGGTCGGCAGCGATGTCCGTCGCATTGAATCTCTGGCAAACGTGAGCCGAAATCACTCCTTGGCCGAGGTAGGCCATGAAGGTTTGCGCAGTGTCGTTTACGCCGCGCTGAGCCGCGAACGGACCCAGATCGCGCACGAGGAAATCCTTAGAGGGCATAACGAGTACTCGGAACTGCTTCGTGGGAAGCTAGAGGCAAACCTCAGCGACGAGAGCACTCCCGAAGTGACCGCCCAGACAAAAGCGGTGCTGAGCGACGTGATGGTTTACATCAGTCTCGCGGAGCAGATTGTAAAGGGACTCCAAGACAAGGCCGAGGCAGGACTGGCCCTGTTGCCCCAGTTCGATAAGCTTTTTAAAAAGGTCGACGAAGAATTGCGCGCGCTTGGCGACAGCATCGAGGCCGAGGTCCACCGAGCCTCCGCCGGCGCCAACGACTTTAGCAATCAGGCACTCAGAATCACCACCGCGCTTGCAATGCTCGGCATCAGCGGTGTCATCGTCCTTTCCGTGTTCATGCTCTTTAATGTTCTCGGACCCTTCCAGACGCTCGTCGACAACGTGCGCCGGTTGAGAGACGGAGAGACGAAACTCGACCCCAGCGGTCTCGATCGCAGCGACGAAATCGGCGACATGTCGCGCGCGCTCGCCGCCTTCCGCGAGGCCTTGATTGCCAAGGATAAGCACGAGCAGGAGGCCATCAATGCCCGGCTCGCCACCGAGCAAGAGCGCCACAAGAAAGAAGAGCAGGACAAGTACTACATTGACGCCCACAACGTATTCATGGCGTCATTCTCAGGAGCCCTCGACCGGCTGTCGGCCGGTCAGCTCGGATACCGGATCAACGAAACCTACATCTCCGAATACGAGAACATCCGTCATGCCTTTAACCGCACGGCGGACAAACTCGAGGCTGCGATGACAGCCGTTGCCGTCAATTCGACGCAAATCAGCGCAGAAACGACACGCATTTCGGCGGCTGCCCAACACCTCTCGAAGCATACTGAGGAACAGGCGTCAGCCCTTGAAGAGACGTCGGCATCGATGGAGGAGATGGCAGCGACCGTCCGGCAGAATGCAACCAACGCGCTCGAGGCCAGCAAGTCGGCCTCATCTACCCGCGATCTTGCCGCGGAAGGCAGCAAGCTGGCCGCCGATGCCATCTCGGCAATGGATAAAATCGAGCAGTCCTCGCAGCGGATCACGGAGATCGTCGGACTGATCGAGGAAATTGCCTTCCAAACCAACATCCTGGCATTGAATGCCGCCGTCGAGGCGGCACGCGCCGGCGAGGCCGGA
Source organism: uncultured Hyphomicrobium sp. (assembly GCA_964607855.1). GTDB lineage: Bacteria > Pseudomonadota > Alphaproteobacteria > Rhizobiales > Hyphomicrobiaceae > CAZSNH01. Next base: position 2,776 of record CAZSNH010000130.1, read on the forward strand.
AAGGGCTTCGCCGTCGTTGCCAATGAAGTCCGCGCTCTCTCGCAGCGTTCGGCGAGCGCGCTCAAGGACGTCAAGGGGTTGATCGCTGAATCAAATTCCAGCGTTCAGATCGGATCGGAGCTCGTAAAGCACGCTGCTGGCTCGTTGAACGACATTGCAGGCTCGGTGAACCGGGTGGCAAGCCTCATTTCCGAGATTGCCTCGGCGAGCCAAGAGCAGGCGGCCGGCATCGAACAGGTTGGTCGCGCCATTTCCAACATGGATGGCATGACCCAGCAGAACGCCACATTGGTTGAAGATACGAACGTCGCGCTCCAATCGACGCGCAAGCAGGTCGAGGCGCTTCGCGATGCCCTCTCAATGTTCAAGCTTTCGGTGACCTTCTCGGATGACGCCCCTGCCGGTGTCTCATTCAGCGAGCCTCCTGCGAAACCGAACCACGTACATCGCCAGCAGCAGCTTGTGGCGGCCCGCATGGGCTCCCAGAAGTCGAAAACGATGCTGAAATCGCCGACCGTCGGCGCGCTTGCGAGAGCGCCCGAGGAGGACTGGCAGGAGTTCTAGGCGCGACTGACAGAGCCGGTCTGGTCGAGGTGACCGGGGCGCGGGGGTTTTGTCACTCCTTCGGCCTTCCATCAACACCAAGTCAACGCAACCTTTACCATCGATCAATAAATTGGTGTGTGGTGGAAAGGGTCTACGCCGATGGGGCAGAGAGCAAAGCAGAACGGACTGAAAGGCAGGCAGAGCCCGCGAGTTGAGCTTTGCAGTGGGGCCGGCGCAGGTGTTGTCCAGGCATTGGACTCACTGCGCGAGCTTCAGCAGGGATTTGCAAACGACATCGATGCGCTGAGAACCGTCGAGGCCGGAGATCTCCTCGGCATGCGCTCCGTCAGAGTCCTTAAGGAAAAACTGGACCAAGCCTTTGCACTGGGCAGGGGCTGCGAAGTCGACTGCTCGGGTGCAGAGCGCGTTTCGGCGGCCGGCGTACAGGTCTTGCTGGCGTTCTTCAGTGCAATGCAGTCGGCAGGTCATCCTTCGAGGCTCTTGAAGCCAACGGTGGAGCTCCTTTCGGCATTGGAAGATCTTGGTTTGAGCGCGAACGCCAACGAATGGCAAAGGGAGAGCACACTATGAAGATTTTGGTTGTCGACGACTCTCCCACGATGCGGGACATCACCTCTTCCACCCTTCGGGCCGCTGATTACGAAGTGCTTGAAGCGGAGCATGGCGAGGAAGGCCTGAAGGTGTTGTCGAACACGCCGGTCGATCTCATCATCAGCGATCTCAACATGTACAAGATGGGCGGCTTCGAGTTCGTGAGCCGCGTGAGAGCGCTGCCCGAGTACGAATATACGCCGATCATGTTCCTCACGACGGAAGATTCGGATGACTTCAAGCGGGTGGGGCGGGAAGTCGGCGCCTCGGGATGGATGGTGAAGCCGTTCGAGCCCAAAGAACTCATCAAAGTGGTGAAGAAGCTCGCCCAATAGAGCGGATGGATCAAACGACGACATGCCTGGATTGGACCACTTCAGGGCGACGTTCATGCAAGAGTGCTCCGAGCTCCTCGGAAAGCTCGAACATTCGCTGTCGTCTCTGGGCGGAGGCCAAACGGATGCCAGGCATCTGAATGAGGCGTTTCGCGCCATTCACTCGATCAAGGGTGGGGCGGGCATGTTCGGTCTGAAGCGGCTCGTTACGTTTGCCCACTCTCTGGAAAGCATTCTCGATCAGATGCGCAGCGGTAATGTGCGCGTTGGAACGGCGGCCGTGTCGAAGGCCTTGAGTGCCGTTGACGTATTGGCGGATCTTGTGCGCGCCGTTGAAACGGGTGAGGCGGTAAGCGAGCATTGTGAAGCCGAAGCTCTCGAGCAGCTCATGATGTCGCTCGGCATGACACCAGAGATGTTGAAAGCATTGGACGGCCAGCACGCTCAAGAACGAAGTAACGGAGGAGAAACGCGCTCGTGTGAATCGGTCCGGACATTCAAGATTGTATTCGCGCCTCACCCTGATCTTTTCCGCCGGGCCATCGACCCCTTGACCATGATCCGGGCCTTGAAGCAGCTCGGCAATCTGAAGGTCGTGGTGGATTGCTCCAAGCTGCCGGATTGGGAGGCGTTCGATCCGGGCCGGTGCCATTTGAGCTGGCAGATTGAATTGGAAAGCAACGCTACGATCGATGATGTGCGCGAGATCTTTACCTTTGCGGAGGGAAGTTGCGAGCTTGAGATCGAAGAAATCTCGAGTGGGAAAGCACCCCTCGATACGCTCCATGAAGTGAATGCTGGCCCCTCGCCCGAAAATCAGGGTCGCGATGTAGCCCCAGCAGGGGGCGCCGGGACGAATGCCACCGAGGCGGCTCAGATCATGGGCATCCGCGACCGCCGCGTCTCATCCATCCGGGTCGATCTTGATCGCGTCGATAAGCTCGTCAACCTCGTTGGTGAAATCGTCATATCGCAATCCATGGTGTTGCAACAGATCGACAAGTCGCTCATAGATTCAAATTCACACCTCTACTGGAACCTGTCACAGCTCCTTCAGCATACCCGAAGCCTGCAGGACAGCGTGATGGCCATTCGCGCGCAGCCTGTCAGAACCATCTTTTCGCGCCTGCCTCGTGTTGTGCGCGAACTCAATCAGGCGACAGGAAAGAACGTCGTTCTCGAGACAGCCGGGGAAGAAACCGAAATCGACAAGACAATTATCGAAGAGCTGAGCGATCCGCTCATCCATCTTATCCGCAACTCGATCGATCACGGAATCGAGTCGGAGCAAGAGCGGTTGGCCGCTGGAAAGGCAGCGCGCGGGACCATTCGTGTCGAAGCCGCCCAGCGGGGCAGCCGGATTGTCATTCAAGTTAGCGACGACGGGCGCGGCATTGATCGTGCGCGCGTGCGCGAGAGGGCGATCGAAAAGGGGCTTATCGACGCTACAATGCATCTCAACGAGGAGGAGATCGACAATCTCATCTTCCTGCCCGGCTTCAGCACGGCCGAGACCGTGTCGAGCATTTCGGGGCGCGGCGTCGGCATGGACGTCGTTCTGAGCAACATTCAGAAGATCGGTGGCCGGGTCATCCTGCGCTCGGAGCCGGGCCGGGGCACAGCAATCTTACTCACGCTGCCACTCACTCTGGCTGTTATGGAAGGCATGGTCGTACGCGCAGCGGGCTGCAAATATCTTGTTCCCCTCAATGCGATTGTCGAATGTTTCATCACGGCGCGAACAACGCTCAAGACCATTCCAGGGTTTGGTGAGGTCGTGAATGTGCGCGGCCGGCAGGTTCGAGTTGTTGATCTTGCTGCCGCCTTCGGTCATCAACGGCGCACCGATACGGCGCAGGTTCAGATTATTCTCGTCGAGCTAGAGAGTGGTAGCTCGGTCGGCTTTATCGTCGATGAGATCATCGGCCAGCAGCAGGTGGTCGTCAAAAGCGTTCGCGACAATTTTGGTGAGGTGCGCGGCATCGCCGGAGCGACGATCCTCGGGGACGGCGGTGTTGCACTCATTCTCGATGTCAGCGCAATTTCGGAGCTGCCTGGCGCCCGCAATTCGGGTCACGCCGGAGCAGAAACTCAGAATTCACAAGCGGGAGTTAGAGCAGCATGAGCGTTTCAGTAGACCATTTGGCGAGAAAGATTCAGGAATCAGGCGGAGAGGCCACGGAAAAGCGCCAGTTCGTGACGTTCGCTCTCGGCAAGCAACTTTTCTGCGTCGATATCATGTCGGTGCGCGAGATTCGCATTTCCAACGTCATCACACCGCTGCCCGGCGCGCCCGACTTCGTCCGCGGTGTCATCAATCTGCGCGGCACCATCGTTCCAATTTGCGATTTGCGAATGCGCTTCGGCGAGGGCAAAACGGAGCTTGCGGGAAGCTACTCGGTGGTGATCGTTTCCATCGCCGATCGCTGGGTCGGTCTGCTTGTGGATGAGGTGTGCGATATTCTGACGGCCGACAACAGCGAGATTTCGCCCATCCCGGAGACCGATGCCAATCGCCGCAATCCGTTCTTTCATGGACTCATCACGCAAGGTGACACGATGTTGATCGTGGTGGCCTTGGAAAAGCTCACGGATAACTTTGCACCCGGTGTTGCGGCGGCGTGATTGGTTCTCGCCAAAATGAATTGAGCTTTTACTGCACGCCTCCCGGCCTCGAAACGGTGTTGCGAGCGCACCACGGAAATTGAGGTAGGACACGACGGAACGAACCTGGATATGCAAACTAGGAAGACCCAGTTTTCGCTCGCAGCACTACAGGAGCTAACGCGCTCTTCCGTCGAGGGCGAGCTGCCGCTCGCGGATGCAGAATTCAATTTTATTCGCGATTTTGCAATGCAGAGGGCCGGAATCGAAATCGCGGACTATAAGCGCAATATGGTTCGGCGCCGTCTCGCAAAGCGGCTTAGAGCACTCGGCATCAAGAGCCATGAGGACTATTGCGAGCTGCTGAGATCGCCGGCCGGCGACAAAGAAGTGCAACCGCTCATCAATGCGCTCACGACCAACAAAACCGACTTCTTCCGCGAGAGCCATCACTTCGAC
>CAZSNH010000131.1:0-7322 GCA_964607855.1 uncultured Hyphomicrobium sp.
ATCAAGCTCACGATGCGTGGATGCGATTTCCAAGAATCGCACGCGCACTCCTTACGATATCATCTTTTCCAGGCAAGAGCGCCTGCTCGAGCGGCGGCGAGAAGGGCATTGTCGCGTCGGGGACACAGAGGCGCTGAACTGGTGCCTTGAGCGCTCTGAAAGCCTGCTCCGCGGCGATCGCCGATATATGGCTTGCGGCTCCACAAGCGCTGTGCGCCTCATCAATGACAATGAGCCTCCCCGTCCGCCTTACGGAGGAGAGGATTGCATCCTCGTCCAACGGGTGAAGTGTCCGCGGGTCCACCACCTCCGCTTCAATGCCCTCTGCCGCGAGCTCCTGCGCAGCCCATAAGGCCTGCCGAACCATGTTGCCGATAGCAACGAGCGTAACGTCGCGTCCCTTGCGCTTGATAGCAGCCTTGCCGAGCGGCACCACCCAATTGCCTTCTGGTATGTAGCCATACTCACCAGCACGGCCAGCCGCCTGCAAGAACACGACAGGGTTGTCGTCGCGTATTGCGGCTTTGAGCAATCCTTTGGCGTCCGCCGGATCGGAGGGGACGACCACCTTGAGGCCGCCGACATTCATTAGCGCAGGATATATGCAGTCAGAGTGTTGCGCCGCTGTGGACTTGCCTCCGCCGATGACGGCCATGTAGACGAGCGGCAACGAGATCTGATCCCCGCTCATGTAGCGAAGTTTCGCAGCTTGATTGGCAATGGCATCGAGCCCCGTATAGAGGAAATTGCCGTACATCATGTGACAGACGGGGCGGTAACCCGCTGCAGCAAGCCCCACGGCCATGCCGGTGATTAACGCTTCACAGATAGGCGTGTTGCGCACGCGTTCTGATCCGAAGCGGTCATAGAGGCCGGCGGTATCGCCAAACATGCTCGCCTCAACATCCTCGCCCAGAAGAATGACGCGGGGGTCGCGTTCCATCTCCTCGAGAAGCGCCTCGTTGATTGCGTGGAGTATTCGCTTCTTTTTCACGTCCAAGGTCCCACTCAGACAAACATGCTCTTGGTTGCGGAGTGAGGGGCTGGCCACGGCGCAGCTTTGGCTGCGGATTTGGCCATCGCGACCTCACGCTCCACCTCTTTCTCCAATTCCGATAGCTCCTCAGGCGAAGCAAGCCGCTCAGACAAAAGGCGGTCGCGGTATCTGACGAGCGGATCTCTCCACTTGGCTTCCTCGACGTCCTCTTTGGTGCGGTAAGCCTTGCTGAGAAAGCTAACCTCCTGCTCCATGTGGCCACGGAAGCGATAGGTCTCGAACTCGATCAACGTTGGGCCGTGTCCCTTGCGCGCCTGGTCCAAAGCGGCACCGGCCGACTGCCATACGGCTTCGACGTCATTGCCATCGACTTTCCTGCTCGGCACTCCAAAGGCCGTCGCGCGATCGCTGATGCTACCGGCCGTGACGCTCGACGTGGGAGAGAACTCGGAAAAGCCGTTGTTCTCGCAGATGAGGACCAGCGGCAGCTTCCAGAGCGCACCCACATTGAGCGCTTCCATCAGAACTCCCTGATTTGCGGCCCCATCTCCAAAGAAGGCGACGGCGACACGTCCCTTCCGCTCCAACTGAGCGGCGAACGCAGCCCCCGCCGCCAACGCGATCCCTCCTGCAACGATCCCGTTCGCACCGATGATCCCACGTGAGAAATCGGCGACGTGCATGGAGCCCCCGCGTCCTTTGCAGATGCCGGTCTCGCGTCCGAAGACCTCCGCGACCAGAGCGTACGTATCTCCACCCCTGGCGATAAAGTGTCCATGCCCTCTATGCGTGCTCGTGAGCCAATCCCGATCGGTGAGGTGGTCGCAAACACCTACCGCAATCGCCTCTTGCCCCACATAAAGGTGAACGGGACCCGGAAATTCGCACGCAAGCGATGCGTTGCCGAGCATCTCTTCGACCTTCCTGATCAGAAGCATCTTGCGATGAAATTCGAGACGCTTCGCACGGTCGAGTGTGCCTTCGCCATTACCGTTACAAGAAGACATCACTTGCTCGCAAAATTCCCGGTTATTTGTGGGGGCCTAACATCATCGTGCGGCCTGCAGATTGATCTAGGTTAGGACTTCGCATGGCTGCGCCCTCTCGATGGCGATTAACGCAAGTCAAAAGGCCTCCACAGCATGTGTGCCAGGCTTGAACATGTCGTCTTCTGCGCTCACGACCTCAGGGTTAACGCATGCCATCACCAGAGCTCATACTCGGCGTCCCCCTCATGGACAGCGATCATGCCCAACTCGAATTGCTCCTGAAAAAAGTCGACGGAACGGAGGATAGTGCTCTGCCTGCCTTTCTCTTCGATATCGAGACAGAGATGCGCGCGCACTTTCAGCGGGAAGAAGACTTGATGCGCTCGAGACGAGTAGCCATTCTGTCTTGCCACTTGGTCCAGCACGATCTGCTCTTGGCAGAATTCGCTTGCGCCCACGAGGCGGCGAGGCTGAACGACATGCCCAGGCTTCGCCACTTCCTCAGTTCCACGCTTCCTCGGCGTCTTTCTGATCACATCAATACCGTCGATCGCATAACAGCAGAATTCCTGCACTCCTGTGCCGATGCGGACTGGCTCGGCGATAAGGTGCGACGGGAAGCGCCCTCTTGTCAGTCAATCCGCATTTGAAGAACCGCTCGACCGATAGAGCTCGACCCCGAATTTTCGCGAAAATTTGAGCAGCTTCGCAGAGGCTGGCCCGCGCGGCCCTCAGGAATTTGATCTAAATCATTGTGCCCTGCGGCGAGTCGCCCTCCCCCTTCGGGACTATGATGATCTTTTTCTGTTTAGGAGTAACGTCCCGCAGGGAATATTCCATTCTGCCATGTGAATGATTGTATCGCCTGCATGTCCTTCGCGAGGAGAGCTTCATGTGCGAAATGATGCAAGCATCGGGTCGCTTCGACCCAAGCGCATGCCCACTGCTGACGGGCCTTTCTCATGAGGAACAGATGGAGCGAATGCAGCGGGATCCGCGCATCGCAGCCTGCGTCTCCGCAATTTCCGGGGGCTTTTCGAATTCACTCCGGTCGCAGCCTCTCGTCGAACAGGCTCGAACGCGACCCACTCCTCGCCGGCGTAGGACTCTTCCAAGCCGAGACCTCTGCTCGTCAGTCGCTTGCATGGCCGAGGGCTCGAGCAATGCACTCTCGTCATTCGAACCTCTATAGCGATTTTAAGACGCTGAAGATCGCTTATGACCGCGTGATCTTCTTTGAATCCGGACCTTCAAAATGCCTGTGGCTGGCCGAACGAAGGAGGCGCAAACATCCTCTGATGTGACCTACCATTCCGCTGAAACAGGAACATAACTAGGGGCTCGAGAGCGCGAAAATCTCCTCTATTGCCCCACCAGGGTCGGAGATTCGTTTGTCGTGAACGAGCTTTGGTTCTGCTCAACGGTCTTGAACGCGACGTACTTGACCGCGGTCATGTACCAAGAGCTCTCTTTCGAAGTAGAAAGCAAAAAAAAGCTCCACGACGAGGGTAAGTCGCAATCTGCATCGGAGGATGCGAAGATGCGCATGGGTTCCGGCTTCGAGGCTGTCAGACGGAGCAAGGGTGTCGAGACCTCTCTGCGCTGGACGCGCTTAAGCGACTATCTAGCCCTCCTCAAACCACGGGTGATGGCCCTCGCCGTGTTCACAGGCGCTGCCGGACTGGCGGCAGCTCCGGGCACTTCAGATCTGGCGACCGTACTGGTGACCTTGATAGCCATGGCTGCCGGAGCGGGCGGCTGCGGTGCCCTCAACATGTGGTACGATGCTGACATCGACGCGCTCATGGGACGCACTCGGAACCGCCCTATCCCCAGTGGGCGCGTGACACGTGAAGAAGCCCTGTTTGTGGGGACCGTTCTCTCAGCCGGCTCGATCATCACGCTCTATCTCCTAGTCAACGGGCTATCTGCTGCATTGCTCGCCTTCACGATCGGCTTCTATGTGTTTGTCTATACAATGGCTCTTAAGCGGCGCACGCCGCAGAATATTGTCATTGGCGGGCTCGCCGGTGCACTGCCTCCGGTTATCGGCTGGGCGGCCGCCACTGGCTCGATCGACCATCGTCCTCTCATCCTCTGTGTCATCACACTATTGTGGACACCGCCACACTTCTGGTCGCTCGCGATCGCTCGCGCGTCCGACTATGAAAAAGCCAGCGTTCCGATGATGCCTGTGGTAGCAGGCATGGCGGCGACCGCGCGGCAAGTCTTCGCCTATACGATCCTTCTGGCGGCGGTGTCCTTCCTTCCCGCAGTTTTCGGTATGGCCGGGCCGATCTATGCCGTCGCGCTTAGCGGTCTCAACGGCGTTCTGATGTACCGAGCCGTTGGTCTGTGGCAGGCCACGAGCGCCGGGGCACCGGCCATACACTTGGCAATGCGTCTATTCACGTTCTCGATCTTCTATCTTTTCGCGCTCTACGCAGTTCTCATCGTGGACGCCCAGTGACGGAGATGGAGGCCCATGGGGCCCCACTCTCCGCGCCGATGAGGCACACCCCCTGCGGCGGGATTATCGGTTGGTCCGAACTGGTAGCGCTTCGGGCTGAACTACCCTCCTGTGCGCGGCTGGCCGTGGGCTTGATACTCGTCTGCCGAAACTCGGTCGACCCATTGCAAATGGGATCGCGCTCGCACGGCGTTCCATCGCATTCGGATTAAACGGCAATTGGGTTTGGGTTGGATTGTTCCTGGCGAGAGTGCATGGAGCACCACGCAAGAGGCCGAGCGGGGCAGTCGAGCTCGATGGCGGCGCCCGTCATTGTCATGATCCCAACGGGGTGAGGTGCACTCCTGATGGGCGCGGTAGCGATATGCAATCTAGCCTCACCACCACGTGCAAATGGAAGGAGGCAAAGCGCGAATTCCGGCGAGCGTTCTGCTCGAACTTCACGGGGATTTTGCACAGCTTCGAGCGCGCTCGAAATCCCAATTCTGTTCCGCCAATACTTATGAAGGATTGGTGGAGTTAACCGTGGTCAAGTCGCGTTTCGGCCCAACGTGGGATTGTGCCTCGCACGAAGCGCAAAGGGACAAGGCATGGGAGGTGCGAGTGGCTGAAACAAACCCGGTGAAAAACGCGAGCGCTGCTCCGGAGCGCATCCCCGTCATGCAGCAGATCCTCGATAACCCCTTCCTCCTACTATTCATCGGTGTCACCGTTCCGACGGTCTTTTACATCGTGTGGGGAGTGATCGAGCTCATAGGCATTCCGGTCGGGAAGTAGGAGGATCTGCCATGGCCATTCAATCGCCTGATGTGAAGGTGTGGTGGAGAGAGCCGGTTGCGCGGGGGGAACTCGTTTGGATTTGGGTCGCCTTCCTCTGGGGCCTCTTCATGTTCTTTATGATGGTTTATTGGCATCTGGTGGGACGCCAGAACCTATCGACCGAGGTCTACCGTGTTGACCCCGCTGCCTTCGAGAAGCGCGTTGACGACTTCACGAAGCAGTTCAAGGTCCGCGAAGAGGGAGAATCAGGAATCCCGGTCGCTCGCCCGCCACGCGGTGGCGACGCATATATGTTGGGGCGGCTCTGGAGCTGGTGGCCGATCCTGGAGCTGGAAAAGGGTCAATCCTACCGGCTTCATATTTCTTCCCTCGATCTTCTGCACGGTTTTTCGCTGCAGCCCACCAACATTAATATTCAAGTCCACCCCGGCATCGAGCACGTGATCACGCTCACCCCAACTGAGGCCGGCACATTCACGATCGTCTGCAACGAGTTCTGCGGTCTTGGCCATCACACAATGCTTGGCCGAATTGAGGTTGTCGAACCCGAAAAAACAAGTTCAAACCCGAAAGATCAAGCTTTGCAAGCCGGGCGGGAGGATTGAGCGATGGCAACAGCGGCTGTTGAAACGGGGATAATCGGTGGAATTGCCGCAAGGTTCCGAACATGTCCCGTTACTAATCTCAAGGTTGATCTCGCCGCCGAGAGACTGATCAAAGCTAATGCCGTTGCTGCGGTGGTGTTTCTTGCCATCGGAGGCATACTTGGCCTTCTAGTGGCATTGACCCGCTGGCCCGCTGTGCACATCCTTTCGGCCGACTGGTTCTACTTGGTATTGACGGCCCACGGGCTCAACGTACTGCTGTTCTGGATTATCCTCTTCGAGGTGGCCATCCTCTATTTTGCATCGGCCATTCTGCTGAACTGCCGCCTTGCCACGCCGCGGCTGGCTTGGCTCGCCTTCGCGATGATGGTTGTGGGAGGCCTCCTCACGAATGTGACGATTCTGCAGGGTGAATCCTCCGTCATGTTCACGAGCTATCCGCCCCTGCAGGCCAAGCCGAATTTCTATCTGGGCTTGATCCTTTTTGCGGTTGGCGCACTGATCAGCTGCTTCATCTTTCTCGGGACGCTCGCCATTGCCAAGAATGAGCAGACTTATGAGGGCTCGATCCCGCTTGTTACCTTTGGCGCGCTCACGGCATGCATCATTGCCATATTCACTATCGCAAGCGGCGCAATCATCCTCGTCCCGACTTGGCTGTGGTCGCTCGGTTACATCAGCCACATCGACACCGTTATGTATAGGGTCGTCTGGTGGGCGATGGGGCATAGCTCGCAGCAGATCAACGTCTCCGCCCATGTTGCGGTCTGGTATGCCATTGCAGCGGTTACGCTCGGCGCGAAGCCACTGTCAGAGAAGGTGAGCCGCACGGCATTCCTTCTTTATATTATGTTCCTCCAGCTTGCGTCCGCCCACCACCTGCTGGTCGACCCGGGCCTCAGTCCGGAGTGGAAGGTCTTCAATACGTCCTATGCCATGTACCTCGCGGTGCTGGGCAGCCTGATCCACGGCATGACTGTTCCGGGAGCAATCGAGGCGGCACAGCGCAAGAACGGATATACGAAGGGCCTGTTCCAATGGCTTCGCAAGGCCCCCTGGGGCAACCCTGCGTTCGCGGGCATGTTCTTATCACTCGTCATGTTTGGCGTCCTCGGCGGCATAACGGGAGTCGTGCTCGGCACCGAACAGCTCAACATCATGATGCACAACACGCTCTATGTGCCTGGTCACTTCCACGGCACTGTCGTCGCTGGCACCACGTTGGCGTTCATGGCGCTCACCTACTTGGTGCTGCCGCTGGTCTTCCAGCGTGAGGTCGTCTGGCCACGGCTGGCGAAAGTTCAGCCCTATCTCTTTGGCCTTGGCGCGGCAGGAATTTCACTCTTCATGATGGGAGCCGGAACACTCGGTGTCTCCCGCCGCCATTGGGACATCACCTTCTCCGACGCGCCTCTGCAATTCGACTACCCAGGTGCGGCCTTCCTCATGATGGGACTAAACGGAATCTCCGCGATACTCGC
>CAZSNH010000132.1:0-728 GCA_964607855.1 uncultured Hyphomicrobium sp.
CGCAACCCCGACGGAGGGCGGAGCCTTGGGCGCGGTCGGAGCGCTCCTGCTTGCTGCCATCAAGCGCCACACGGACAAGGATCCGTCACGGCTCAACTACTACACCATCCGCAGCGCAACCGAGGCAACCGCACGGCTCTCGGCCTTCGTTCTTTTCATCCTCATTGGCGCGCGTATTTTCAGTCTCACATTCTACGGCGTTGAGGGCCATCAGTGGGTGCACAGCCTTATGAGCTCGCTGCCCGGTGGATTCTACGGCTTTCTGGCAATGGTCAGCCTCATCGTATTCACGCTCGCCTTCTTTCTCGATTTTTTCGAACTCGCCTTCATCGTCGTACCGCTTTTGAAACCCGCGTCCGAGGCGATTTTCAGGTCGTCGCCGGACGCCATTGCTATCGCGAAAGGTATGGGCATTGCCGTCGTAGCGACGACGGATGCAACAGGACTCGTTCATGAGGAGGTCGCCAACATCACCCCGTTCATGGTCTGGTTCGGGGTCTTGCTCGCCGTCAACATGCAGACGAGCTTCATGCATCCGCCCTTTGGATTTGCACTGTTCTATCTGCGATCGGTTGCGCCGAAGGAGCCCTATGCGGACAAGGTGACCGGCAAGCGTATGCCGGCCGTGGCTACGAGCGAGATCTACTGGGGCGCGGTGCCGTTCGTGCTGATCCAGCTCGCCATGGTGGCATTGGTGTTGATGGACCCCGCACTCGTCATGAAGCCTG
>CAZSNH010000132.1:738-1867 GCA_964607855.1 uncultured Hyphomicrobium sp.
TCGAAATGCCTGCGGTGCTACCCGCAACGGACTTCAGCAGCTCGAAACATGGCCGTTTCGCGCTGCCGCCGGGGCCACCTCTTGTTCCGGGCGCCCCCAATGTGCCTATGACGGGCCCCGGCGCTCCGACACTCGACATGTCCGTTCCCCCCGAAGTACTTCAACCGTCGCCTCAGTAGGAAGCGACGGCTGCACAACCTCAGACAGGTTCCAGGCTCAGAGAGAGGCGACGAACAAGTTCATCGAGGATGAGGCGCCCTTCCCGGGTGGCATGAATGCGTTTTGATGGCGCGTATCTAGCCGGGGCCTTTGCAATTACGTCAGACCACTCGCTGCTGCCGATGGGTGTCACGCAGCCCCTGATCTCCCGGTTATCCATCGCGTCTGTTTGGCCACTCTCAAGGAGGTGCAGCGCCTGCAGCTCGGCGATGGCCGCGGCCGATGGTCTTACGCCGCCGATCAATTGAAGCCGCTCAAGGTCAAGACCTTCGCTGATCCGAAGTCCCATGAGCAGCATTTCATCGGCCTCTTCCCGTGGTGATAAGGCGGTCACTTCCTTCATGCCGTGCCCGACGCGCTCGACCGTCTCAGTCCACGCTTCTGGCGAACGCTCGGTCACCGTGGCGTTGCGAACGCCATCGATGATGAGGCGCCCGTGAGCACCGGGTCCAACGCCGGCGTATTCTCCATAACGCCAGTAGAGAAGATTATGCCGGCTCTCCTCGCCTGGGGCGGCGTGGTTCGAAATCTCGTAGGCGGGAAGTCCGGCGGCCTCGGTCAACTCTTGCGTCACCTGATAAAGCTCGTGTGCAACGTCTGCGCTCGGAATGACGAGCTTGCCGGCCTTGTGGAGCGCCGCAAATGGCGTATCGGGCTCGATCGTGAGCTGGTAGAGCGAAAGATGCTTGCCCGCGAGGCCAAGCGCCTCCTTGAGTTCCTGACGCCATGCATCGATCGTCTGTCCCGGCCGGGCATAAATGAGATCGAAGGAAAAGCGCTCGAAAGTTTGCCTGGCGATCTCGAGAGCGGCTTTCGCTTCTTCGACGGTGTGGATGCGCCCCAACCGGCGCAACTCCTCGTCACGGAGCGATTGCAGCCCCATCGAGACGCGATTGACGCCAGCGGCACG
>CAZSNH010000132.1:1877-7307 GCA_964607855.1 uncultured Hyphomicrobium sp.
TTCAATTGTGATCTCGGCATCCGTTGCCAGCGGCCACAGCTTCGCGATGTGATCCAGGATCGCGGCGACAGTCTCGGGCTTCATGATCGAGGGCGTGCCCCCGCCAATGAATATCGTGGAAACGGTGCGGCTGCCGATCCACGCCGCGACCGTGTCGAGTTCCTTGCCATAGGCAGCAAGAAAGCGGCCCTCGTCCCAGCCGCCGTGGCGGACGTGACTATTGAAGTCGCAATAGGGGCACTTCTGGGCGCAGAACGGCCAGTGGATGTAAACGCCAAAGCCTGGATCAGAGGATGTCACGTTTTGCTCGCCAACTGGGTCCTGCCTGCCGCCAGGAGCGCTTTGGCGATCGTACGATACTTGGGTTCGCCAGCAGTTGCGGATTGACGGAGTTCGTTGCTGAGAGCCTCGAGGTAGGCCGCAAGATCCCTGTTCGTCCACTCATTGCCATTTCGCACGAGGTCCAGCTTTAAATTGGCGATGAAGGTCGCAAGTTCCGCTTGCGTTGAGATGTTCGCCGCAGCGGCAGCCAATCCAGCGGCATCCCGAACCGCGTTCGGCCCCTGGTCTTTCACGTCTTCCTCGCGATCACCCAAGCATTCCGCTTTAAAACTTTCGAAGGCGCGCGTGCGATGGGAAATCGCGTACTTCCCCGCCGGCTCCATCTCTCCGAACGTTTCCCGATGACCATCTGGCACGAAGATCGGATCATAACCGAAGCCATTGCCGCCGCGCGGCGGCCAGGTCAAGCTGCCAAACACCTTGCCCTCGAAGAAGTGGTGCTCGCCATCGGGCCAGGCAAGGCACAGGACGGAGATGAAATTGGCGCGTGGCGGCTTGCCATGCCATGCGCCCTTCGCTTCAAGCGCATCGTGCACGGCTTTCATCGCGATCGAGAAGTCCTTGGTCGGCCCCGCCCAATCGGCGGAATAGACTCCGGGCGCTCCACCGAGCGCGTCAATCTCGAGCCCGGAATCGTCGGCGAGCGCCGGAAGGCCCGAGCCCTCGGCGGCACACTTCGCCTTGATCAGTGCATTGCCGCGAAACGTCGTATCCGTCTCCTTCGGCTCTTTCAAGCCAAGCTCTGCGGCTGATATTGCCGAGAGGCCGTAAGGCGCGATGAGCTGATTTATTTCCCACACCTTGCCCTTGTTGTGGCTTGCCACGACGAGCCGGCAGCCGCGCTCCAATTTCCTCATGCAAGCCCCCAGATGCGGGGCTCGGCAAATTCGAGGCAGTTGCCCGCCGGATCGCGGAAATAGATCGAACGGCCTCCGCCTGGCCATTCGAAGTCAGCTTCAATGGCAACGCCGTTCCCTTCGAGCTTCTTGCGCCACTCCTCGATTTCCGCTCCCGAGGCCGCGAAGCAGACGTGTCCGTGACCCTTGGCACCATGAGGCGGCACTGGAAGCTTAGGATCACGCGGCGGAAGCTCAGTTGCCTCGGGATTGAAGATTAGAAGCATCTGGTTCCCGATCCGATAGAAGACCTGGCGCCCCGCCAATTTTGATTGCGGCTCAAGTCCGAGTACGCACCGGTAGAAAATCTCAACGGCGTCCAGGTCGGATGCATACAAGATTGTTTCGAGAATGGACTGAGGTTGCATGGCTCTGTCCGGCTATCGAGGACTGGCCCGTGATCTCACGACACGGCCAGTTTCTGCAGGGCTACGAGCTCGCCGATCCCCTTCCGCGCCAGCTCCATGAGCCCGTCGAAGCTTTCCTGGCTGAAGGCGACCGTCTCCGCCGTGCCCTGCACTTCGACGATACCTCCTGCTCCCGTCATGACAAAATTGCTGTCGGCATCGGCATTGGAATCTTCGGCATAATCAAGATCGAGAATAGGTATACCCTTGTAAAGTCCGCACGAAACAGCGGCCACGTGGTCTCGAAGCACACCATCCTTTACCATGTCGCGCAATTTCATCCACTGAATGCAGTCGTGAAGCGCTACCCAGCTCCCCGTGATCGCCGCCGTCCGTGTTCCACCGTCGGCCTGGATGACATCGCAGTCGACCGTGATCTGCCGCTCGCCGAGCTTGGTGAGGTCGACGACGGCGCGCAGCGCGCGGCCGATGAGGCGTTGGATTTCCTGCGTCCGCCCCGACGGCTGTCCAGCCGTCACCTCGCGGCGCGTGCGCTCCGACGTAGCGCGCGGGAGCATGCCATATTCAGCGGTTACCCAGCCGCGGCCCTGCCCCTTGAGCCACGGCGGAACGCGTTCTTCGAGGCTTGCCGTACAAAGGACATGGGTGTTGCCGAATTTGATAAGGCACGACCCCTCCGCATGCATGGAGACTGCGCGTTCGATGGAGACGCGACGCAGTTCGTCGGGTTTTCTTTTTGATGGGCGCATTTGGGTCCAATGCTATGGAGGAGGTTAAGAGTTAATTCCGGGCCGAACCTACGAGAGGCGGGGGGCACATTCAACTGCAAAACCGGAATTCGTCACCCTCGGCACGCGAGGCCAGTATTTGACGACCCCGTCTGCCATTTCCTAGATTCCCGGACTGGCTCATTCTCGGGCGCAATCCTCGGACAACATCGGCATGAACGACGGCAAGAGCGAAATTTCCAAACTGAACGACAGATCTCGCACCGTGCTGCGTAAAATCGTCGAAAGCTACCTTGTGACAGGCGAGCCGGTTGGATCGCGCAATCTCTCGCGCGTGCTCCCGATGACGCTTTCGCCGGCGTCGATCCGCAATGTGATGTCCGACCTTGAGCATTGCGGGCTCATTTACGCCCCACACACGTCAGCGGGCCGGCTGCCGACCGAGTCGGGCTTGCGGCTCTTTGTCGATGGGCTCTTGGAGGTCGGCAATCTCACTGCCGAGGAGCGCAGCCAGATCGAAGCCCAAATTTCCGTTCAGCGCACGAAGTCGTTAGAGCAAGTTCTCGGCGAGGCGAGCGAGATCATGTCGGGCCTCTCGCACTGCGCCGGCGTGGTGCTTGCCGAAAAGCAGGATGATCGCCTGAAGCACATCGAGTTCGTACCCCTTGAGCCCGGCAAGGGCCTCGTCGTACTCGTCGGCGAAGACAACACCGTAGAGAACCGGATCATCGATCTGCCGGCTGGTCTGCCGCCGTCGGCACTTACCGAAGCAGCCAACTATCTCAATTCCCGTATCCGGGGCCTCCGAATTGCAGAAGCGCTGGCCAAGGTGGAAGCGGAACTCAGAGCGGCCAAAGCCGAACTCGATGCGCTGACGCAAAAAGTGATCAAGGCAGGACTTGCCGAATGGTCCGGCTCGCTCAACGACCGGCAAAGCCTCATCGTGAGAGGGCAGGCCAACCTGCTCAAGGATCTCACCGCCGTCGAAGACCTGGAACGGATCCGGCAACTCTTCGACGATCTCGAACAGAAGCGTGAGCTCGTGCAAATTTTGGGGTTGGCCGAGCGCGCTGAGGGCGTTCGCATATTCATCGGGTCCGAGAACAAATTGTTCTCGCTCTCGGGTTCATCCCTCATTGTCGCCCCCTTCCAGGATCGTCAGCGCAAAGTTGTAGGGGTCCTCGGCGTTATCGGCCCAACCCGGATCAATTACGCCCGCATCATTCCCATGGTTGACTACACCGCAAAGCTGGTCGGACGATTGCTCACTTGATTTTTGTGCCGCAACGGCCGATATCCCGCCCGCCGATCCTTAATGGGAGTCCCGATGCCGGATAATCCAAAGAACGGTGCCGAAACACCTGAACCCGCAGCCACAAACGCGCCCGCCGCGACGAGCATTCCGGAGCCCGAGGCGGCGCCGGAGGTAACGCCTGATCAGCTCAAGGCGATCATCAGTGCGCTTCAGGACGACCTCGAAGCCCTGAATGGAGAGAATTTGCGCCTCGTTGCCGACATGCAGAATCTGCGCCGGCGTACTGACAAAGAGCGCGAGGACACGGCTAAGTACGCCATTACGAAGTTTGCGCAGGATATCGTAGGCGTTGTCGACAATTTCGAGCGCGCGGCCTCGGCCGTTTCTGCGGAAGCAGCCGAGAAGGATCCGGTCCTCAAGAGCTTTCTCGACGGCGTGCTGCTCGCAGAACGCGAATTTCTTTCGGTCCTTGAGCGCTACGGCGTCAAGCGCATCGTCGCTCAGGGCCAGCCATTCAATCCCCACCTGCACCAGGCGGTGATGGAGCGCGAGGATCAGAGCGTTCCGGCTGGAACCATCCTCCAGGTCTTCCAGGCCGGCTTCATGATCGAGGACCGCTGCCTGCGTCCTGCTATGGTGGTCGTATCGACGGGTGGGGAAAAGGCAACCAAATCTGGCGATGCGCCAACGCCCGCTGCCGAAGAGACAGGCACAGGATCCGGCGCCACAGGCTAATGCCATCGCATTCAGGATCTCGCCGAGCCGGGATCTAGCGGATGCACTCCCACAGATGCTGCTCAGTATCGAGCCTGTCGAGTTCGGCGCCCTTGAAGTCTCCGCGCGAGACGACACCCCAAATGCGCCCATTTTCAACGACGGGCAAATGTCGAAATCCGTGCTCGCACATGATGCGAAGCGCGTCGATGGCCCGAGCCTCTGGGCCGATCGTGATTGGATTTGAAGTCATGGCTTGGCTCAGCGGCGTCTTGGTGACGTCGCCGCCGCGCGAAGCGAGCCTCACCGCGTCCCGGCCCGTGAATATCCCACGAAGGCGGTACTCGTCGTCGACCACAAGCACCGACCCCGCGCGGCGTTCGCACATCCATTCGCAGGCCGTCTTGACTGTATCTGTCATGGTCAGTACGAGCGGCTTCTGATCCTTGACGATGTAGGCAAGCGCTCTATTCGTCATCGCATTTTTTTCCTCCTGCAAGGCGTATCGCTCCGCAGCGAGCGGACGAAAAATGTTTTAAAATTTCAGCCCGTTCCTCGGGCTCACGCTTTGTTCCGGATCAAATCGATACACCCCCAGCGAAGGCCAAGCACCCGAAAACGCACGCAATCACGCAAATTTCCCGATCGACTCGGTCGATGGCCATGGCTCGTTATCTGCGCGACAGGCGCAAAGCGGCCCGAAATGTTCGAGCTCTGCACGTTTCCACCCGTACACATCGCCGAAACGACATCCAAATCTCGGCAATGCTCGTCGACCTCTTCGGGCTCAAGCAAGCAAGGGTCGAAGGGGTGCAGCAGTCGTCGCGTCATTATCGAAGCGCATCGCGTCAAAAGGCAAGATGCCCTAACCGATTGCGGTCCCGGCCATCGCCTCATGGGCAACACATGCGTTCCGAGTAACGCGCGCCCAAACCCAGCAATCGCATTCCCTCCTGGCAATTGGAAGCCATCGAGAGGGGCTGTCCGAAGGCATGGTCTGGAACAAGTTCGAGGGCTCTCCAGAACGACTGAACAACGTGATGGCGGGCCCATGCGAGACAGAAGGAGTTGTTACCTAGTAACCAATTCCTCGCTTTCCGGTCACCTGACCGCCGCTTTGCAAAAAT
>CAZSNH010000133.1:0-7270 GCA_964607855.1 uncultured Hyphomicrobium sp.
TCGGGATCGGTCTTGGCCTTGCGGATCTTGGTGGCGATCACGTCCGCATCGTCGGTGAGATTGATGCGCGAAAGATCGGAAGGATCCGATTTCGACATCTTCTTCGTTCCGTCGCGAAGGCTCATCACCCGTGTCGCCGGACCGAGGATTACCGGCTCGGGCTGAGGAAAGAAGATACCGTCCTCATATCCCTTCTCGATGATCGACTCGCGGAAATCGTTGTTGAATTTCTGAGCGATATCACGCGCGAGTTCAATGTGTTGCTTCTGATCCTCGCCGACAGGCACGTGGGTTGCGCGGTAAGCAAGGATGTCGGCAGCCATGAGGTTCGGATACGCATACAAGCCGACGGAAGCAGCCTCCCGATCCTTGCCCGCCTTCTCTTTGAATTGCGTCATGCGATTGAGCCAGCCCAGACGTGCAACGCAATTAAAGATCCAAGCGAGCTCTGCGTGTTCGGGCACCTGGGACTGGTTGAAGAGGATGCTTTTCTTTGGATCGAGCCCGGACGCCATGTAGCAGGCGGCAACGAGCCGAGTTGCCTGGCGCAGCTCCTTGGGGTCCTGCCACACCGTGATCGCATGCAGATCGACGACGCAGTAGATGCATTCCTTCGTCTTTTGCATCTCGATCCACTGCAGCATGGCCCCGAGATAATTACCGAGATGAAGGCTGCCGGTCGGCTGCATTCCCGAAAAAACGCGAGTCGTCAGTTTCATGAGAATTCCCTGCTGGAAGTGGGCCGCGTTATGGCGCGACGCGCCTGCGGGTGCAAGTCCCGGAGAGACATTATTTGCGCCGGAGCGCCGCTCCGATCTGTCCCAGCCGGGCGCCCCCGGTCAGAAAGGCGAGCAGGAAATAAACGGCCATCCCGATCCCCACCAGGATCGCGAGGGCGGGGAAACTCACCAAGATGGCCTTTGATGCCAGCCAGGGCTCAAGCCAGCGTGCAGCAAAATAGAGAGCAATGCCCATCACGAGACTCGAGAGCATGATCCGGGGGAGGGCGCTTCTCAACCGCTCGTCCGTTTCGAAATAGCCATGGTGCGCCAGCCCCCACCACAACAGCAGTGCGTTCATCCATCCCCCGAGCGTGGTAGCGACTGCAATGCCAAGGTGGGGCATCCAGCCCAATTCGCGAAACAGGAAGAAAAGAGCGACCGAACCGATAGTATTGGCCGTCAGACTCCAGCCGGCATACCGCATCGGCGTCTTCGTATCATGCCGGGCGAAGAAGGCGGGAGAAAATACCTTGATCAGGACGAAGGCCGGAAGACCAATTGCAAAGATGGCGAGCGCATTCGCAGTGAAAGGAGTATCTTCCGCGGTAAAGGCGCCGCGCTCAAAGAGCACGCGCACGATCTCGTGGGGAACGACGGCGAGGGCTACGGCCGCCGGAACTGTCAGCAGCATCGCAAATTCGAGGCTGCGGTTCTGGCTGTCCTTGACACCATCGTGATTCCCGGCGCGCAGTTGGCGCGACACATCGGGCAGGAGAACGACACCGATTGCAATTCCGACGATGGCGAGCGGCAGTTCGTAGACCCGATCGGCATAAAAGAGATGCGAAACGGCACCGTCTTGAAGGGAAGCGATCATCGTTCCGATCAGAATGTTGACCTGCGTGATACCGCCTGCAATCACGCCCGGGATGCCGAGCGTGACGAGCTGCTTCATTTCCGGCGACCATCTGGGCCGGCCGAGTGGCACCGTCATGCCAATGCGCTTAGCGCCCCAAAGCAAATGCACAAGCTGTAAAATACCGGCAATAAATACGCCCCAAGCCTGAATGACACCCGCCATCGGATCGTTCCGATACCCAAGCCAAATGGAAAGACCCATTGCGGCTGCAAGCGTCAGATTGAGAATGATTGAGACCGACGAGCTCTCGACGAACTTCCCAAACGTGTTGAGTACACCTGAAAGAAGTGCCACCAGCGACATGCACAGTAGGTAGGGAAATGTGATCTGGGTAAGCAGGACTGTGAGATCGAACTTGTCCGGCGTGTCGGCGAACCCGGGCGCCAAACCATACATGAGCCATGGCATGGCGATCATGCAGACGGCGGAAAGCAAAATGAGAATGAAGGTGAGGCTAGACATCGCTTGCGAGGCAAACGCCCGCGCTGCGTCGCGGCCCTCACCCTCGAGTTTGCTGGCAAACAGTGGAACGAAGGCCGAGTTGAAGGCCCCTTCGCCAAACAACCGCCGGAACAGATTCGGAAAGCGAAAGGCGACATAAAACGCGTCCGCGACCGGTCCGGTGCCAAGCACGGCCGCCGCCAGGATATCGCGGAAAAATCCTAGGACGCGACTTATCAACGTGAGCCCGCCGACAGTCGCAAAAGCGCGGTAAAGCTTCATGGGCCCTAACGGCTAGCGGTGTTCGAGGGTAAGAGCAAGACCAGTCTTTTGCGACGCCGCGCTACCCCTTGCCAAAAAAAATGGAGCAAAACTTGCTTTCTTCATCTGCCTAATGCTCGAGTCCACTTGCGCAACGGCGCCTTGTGTATTTAAGGCCACAACAAAGCCCGCCGAAATTCGAAATAAGGACATTCCGACATGAATGGTCTCAAGAGCGCTCTTGCCATGCTCTTCGGTCCCTCACGAAACGATCAGTTCATATCGCTCCTGAAGCAGCTCGCCGACGTTGTGGTTCAGTGCTCCCAGCATTTCCTCGAGACCAATGGCCAAGATCTCAAGGGCATGATTGACTATGAGCACAAGGCGGATGCCATTGTCGACGTGATCCACGAAATCCTCGACAACTCATTCATCATGCGCTTCGACATCCCCGACTCCATGAAACTCACTGACGATCTCGACAACGTGATCGACGGCATGCGCAAAGTTGCAATCCACTTGGACGTCTACAAAACCCAGATCCCTGGCCTTCGCCCGGAAGCCATCGAACTCATGAAGATCGGCGATACGATGGTCCATCAGCTTCAGGATCTCGTGCACATGCTTGGAGATTCCAAGCTCTCGTTAAGCAAGGTTCGCGACAAGGCGCGCCTGGTCGATGAAGGCGAGAGCCAAGCCGACAAGCTCGTTGCGAACATGGAACGCAAGCTGGTTGCCGAGTTCAGCACCCCCGGCGCCAATGCCGTTGGGTTCATCGCCTGGCATCAGCTCTTCCATCTTCTCGAACAGATGACCGATGACGCCAATCATTGCGCCAAGCTCATTCTCTCGCTCGCGCGCAAGGAGGCATAAGCATGGAGGCGGTCTCTCTTGGAGTGGCCATTGCCTTGTTTAGCGTGCTGGCGGCGGAGTTTGTCAACGGCTGGACAGACGCACCAAATGCGATTGCGACTGTAGTCTCCACCGGAGTCATGACGCCCCGTACCGCCATTGCCATGGCCGTAATCATGAACATCATCGGTGCCATGGCCGGTACCGCAGTTGCGATGACCGTTGGCAAGGGGATTGTAGCCCCATCCGCGCTGACAATCCCAGCCATAACGGCTGCCATGCTCTCGATCATTTTCTGGGGCAGCATCGCGGCCAAGCTCGGACTGCCCGTGAGCAAATCGCATTCTCTCCTTTCAGGCCTGGCCGGTGCGGGTTTCGCCGGCAGCGGCTTGGCTGCACTTCAATGGGAAGGCTGGCTAAAGGTTGCGATCGGCATGGCGAGCTCGATCGTCATGGGCATATCGTGTGCATGGCTTATTGCGCGTTTGATCATCCGTTACTTCGGCGGCAGCTCTCCGGGTCCCGCAAAACGCCGCTTCGACAATCTCCAGGTGCTTTCGGCGAGTTTTATGGCGTTCAATCACGGACTCAACGACGGCCAGAAGTTCATTGGCGTCTTTGCCCTCACCTTGCTGGCTGGCGGGATCACACGTGAATTCACAATTCCATATTGGGTCATTCTGATCTGTGCCTTTACAATGGGACTTGGCACCACGTTCGGCGGCTGGCGGATAATCGAAACGATCGGATCGCGGATGACCCGCATCGTCTCCTGGCAAGGATTTGCCGCCGAAACATCGGCGTCACTGACAATTCTCGGCGCCTCGACTTACGGTATTCCGCTTTCAACGACGCACACGATTACGAGTTCGATCGTCGGAGTGGGGGCTGGCAAACGAGCAATGGACGTACGTTGGGGCGTATTGCGCAGGATCGTGACGGCGTGGCTCGTCACATTTCCGTTCTGCGCCATGATTGCCTACTGCGCCGCCCTCGTCGCCAATTACTTCTGGGCATGAAGAGACCAAGCATGGCAGGGGCGAAAAAACGCTCAAACCCTTCCGCCCAGCGTACTCGCCAAGTGGCGGCAATTCCCTTTCGGCGCGGTGAGAGCGGCAAACTCGAAGTGCTGCTCGTGACCTCGCGAGAAACGCGAAGATGGGTAATCCCCAAAGGTTGGCCCTGGCCCGACTATGACGACCACAAAGCCGCCGCGGAAGAAGCCCGCGAGGAAGCAGGCGTTACCGGAAAAGTCCAGCCCAACTCAATCGGCAAATACACATACGTAAAGCAGCTTGAACAGGGTTCCGTTCGCGTCGACGTTTCGGTGTACCTGCTCGAAGTTGAGAAAGAGAAGAAGGATTGGCCGGAACGGAAAGAGCGCAAGCGCGAATGGCTTTCGCCCGCCAAAGCGGCGGCTCGCGTCAACGAGCGGGCACTTAAAGCAATTATTCGGAGACTCGCGAAGCAGGCGTGATTGTGAGTACCTTTTCCAGCCGTTCGCGGATCTTCTTCTGACGCGTCTCGTTCATTACTTTCTTGCCTGTCATATCGGTCACGTAGAAGACATCAACGGCCTTCTCGCCGAAAGTCGTGATGTGCGCCGAATTGATGTCGAGGGAAAGATCCGAGATCGTGCTCGTCAAATCATAAAGCAGTCCTGTACGGTCCCGGCCCGCAACCTCGATGACCGTGTAATGATCCGAAAAGGTGTTATTGACGATCACCTCGGGTGTCACCGAAAACGCTTCGAAGCGATCAGGCGCCGCCTTGCGCTGCTTCAGCAGATTGTCGAGCCAGACCTCGCCCTTAAGGAGCTTCTCGATCGTTTCGCCGATCCGCTTTGCGCGGCGCGCCTCATCTTCGTCCTCCTCGAACTCCCGCGCTAAAAAAAATGTATCCAATGCAAAGCCGTCTCGAGTCGTCGAAATGTGTGCGCCAACGATGTTGGCGCCGTTGGCCGCACATGCTCCCGCAAATAGAGCAAGCAGCCGGGCGTGATTGGGGGCCCAGACTGTGAGCTCGGTAATGGCGTTGAAGGAATCCGTCACGAAGTCGGTGGCCAAATTCTTTCCAGCCGCTTCGGTGCGGCGCACGAATTCGGCATGATAGGCCTGCTTTCTGGGATCCGTGCGCAGCCAGTAGTCGGGATACTGGCGGGCTATGAAATGATCCACGTCGGCTTCGCTCCAGTCCTTGAGCGAGTCCCGCAGCGCGGCCTGCGCATTGGCGATGAGCTGGCGGCTATCGACCTGGGTATGGCCTCCGGACAGGAGTGGCTCTGTTTCAGCGTAGAGGGTGCGTAGCAACTGCCCTTTCCAACCGTTCCATACGCCCGGACCAACGGCCCGAATATCGGCAACGGTAAGTAACAACAGGAGCTTCAGGCGTTCGGGGCTTTGCACTCTGTTGGCGAAGTCGCGCACGGTTTTCGGATCGGTAATATCGCGGCTTTGCGCGATATTGCTCATCGTGAGGTGCTGCTCGATAAGCCAGACCACCGTATCCGTTTCGGCCTCGGTGAGGCCAAGACGCGGACAAAGCTCTCGCGCAACCCGAGCTCCCACGATCGAGTGGTCCTCCCCGCGCCCCTTACCAACATCGTGCAGGAAGGCCGCCACAAAAAGAGCGCGACGGTTCTGAATAGTCTTGAAAATGCGCGTCGAGACCGGAAGTTCGTCCTCCGCCCCGCCCCGCTCGATACCGGTTAGCATTCCAACCGTGCGGATCAAGTGCTCGTCGACGGTGTAGTGGTGATACATATTGAACTGCATCATCGCGACGACACGGCCGAATGCGGGAATGAAACGTCCGAGAACGCCTGCTTCGTTCATACGCCTCAATGTTGCCTCGGGCGCCACTTGACCGGTCAGCAGCTCAAGGAAGATCCGGTTGGCCTCGGGGTCATTGCGCAGCTTGTCATCGATGAGGTGCATCGAGTGGCGGAGCACGCGCATGGCGTTGGGATGTAGATATGCTTCGTTGTGTTCGGCCTGCGCGAAGAGGCGAATAAGGTTTACGGGATCACGATTGAAAACCTCCGGATCGGCGATATCGATGCGATCGCTTTCGATGCGGAAATCCGTTTTCTCCCGCACTTGCCGCCGCATCCGCCAGGACAGCGGATTAAGTATGCGATTGAAGGCGGGAGAGGCCTTGAGCTGCTGGATTTCGAGAGCTGCGCAGAGAATTGTCGTGAGGTCGCCAACGTCCTTCGCAACGAGAAAGTAATGTTTCATGAAGCGCTCGACGGCGCGCAGCCCCCTCGCACTTCGATAGCCGAGCCGCTCGGCGAGAATGGGCTGCATCTCAAAGGTGAGACGCTCTTCCGCGCGCCCGGTGAGGAAGTGAAGCATGCAGCGCACGCTCCAGAGAAAATCCTCGCAGCGCCGGAAAAGCATTGCTTCCTCGGTGGTAAATATGCCTTCGCGAACAGTTGGCTCGCCCACCTCATGGCCGTAGATGTACTTCGACAGCCAATGGAGCGTATGTAGGTCTCGAAGGCCGCCCTTGCCGTCCTTGACGTTCGGTTCGACTTTGTAGCGGCTCTCGCCCGCCCGCCTGTGGCGCTCGGACCGCTCCGCCATCTTGGCGTCGATAAATGTGCGCGCTGTGCCCTGGAACACCTGCTTTCGCAACTGCAACTGCAGCTCCTCGAAGAGCTTGCGATCGCCGTGAACCAGCCAATTGTCGAGGAGTGACGTGCGTATGGTCAGATCACTCTGGGCCAGCTTCACGCATTGATCGACAGTGCGAGTGGCGTGGCCGACTTTGAAGCCCAGATCCCACAAGATGTAGAGAATATACTCCGCGACGCTCTCGCCCCACGGCGTCTGCTTGTACGGGAGCAGGAAAAGCAGATCGATGTCAGATCCTGGCGCCAGCATTCCCCGTCCGTAGCCGCCAGTCGCGACAATCGCCATGCGCTCGGCGTCCGACGGGTTGGTAGCGCGATAGATGTGCGTCGCCGTATAATCGAATATGAGGCCGATCAACTCGTCCTGAAGGCGAGCCAGTCCTTCTGCACACTTCCGGCCCTTGCGATCAGCTTCGAGCTGGCGGCGTGCTTCGGCGC
>CAZSNH010000134.1:0-7254 GCA_964607855.1 uncultured Hyphomicrobium sp.
ACGGGAAGCTCATGTGTAGCCCATTCGTGGGACCGGCCAGAGACAGCGAGGCCTTATGTTTGACGCTTTCGAACGCGCTGGCAACCACGCGCCCGCGGCACTTTGGGGCCGGTCGGATAAGGCGATTGGCTTCTTCGCCGCTTCAATCGTACCGGCCCTCTTTTGGATGAACGGGCTCAAGGCCGGCGCTTAGGCGCTTGACTTGGGTTTAAGCGGGAAGGTGATCGCCTTGATGGGAGCCTTGATCGCGGCATTCCTCGCCGCTGTTTTTTCAGCGCTTACCTGTAACAGCACGCGTTAAAGAGAATGGAAGCGTTCCCCAAGCTTAACCACCCCAAGTGCAGCGAACTTTGCGGCAGGCCCCTGTCGTATTGCCGACCTGGCAGCGGGCCGCAATGAACGTACATCGCCGGCAGGTGTAAGACGACAAGCATCCGCGATATGTCCCCCCCTTCGTGTAGCGACACGTCACAACCGTCTGGCAATCGGGTTGTGCGGCCAGAACCGTGTTCGCACCGAGGAGCGCGAACAGGATGCCGATTCCGGCTGCTATCAGGAGGGGCATCAACAGCGATTTGTGCCTAGTTTGCATGTGCACTACTCCGCGAGAGCAGTTGCGTTTCGCTCAACACATACTCTGCCATAATGGACGCTAGCGCAACGAGGCCGGGGCGAAAGACTTAAATTGGCACGAACGTGTGCCTTCCCGACAACCCCTTACTCTGCCGCGGCCTTCTTTTTCGGCTGCACTTCGGCCATGTAGTCGGCAAGTAAGGTTTCGCAGATCTCACCGGGCTTGAACTGATAGGGGCCAATTTCGCGGACCGGCGTCACTTCGGCCGCAGTTCCGACGATAAAGCACTCGCTGAAGGAGGCGAGCTCTTCCGGCAGGATGCGCCGCTCGTGGACCCTTATCCCGCGCCGTTTCGCGAGTTCGATCACGGTCTGGCGCGTAATGCCGTTCAGGAAGCAGTCGGCAAGCGGCGTGTGAAGCTCTCCCTCCTTAACGAAAAAGATGTTGGCGCCCGTGCATTCGGCGACATAGCCGCGCCAATCGAGCATCATGGCATCGGCATAGCCCTGGCGCTCTGCGCGATGCTTCTCGATTGTGCAGATCATATAGAGGCCCGAGGCCTTGGCATGCGCCGGTATAGTTGCCGGATCGGGCCTGCGGTACTGAGCCAATGCCACACGGATGCCACGCAGCCGCTCTGCTTTGTCGAAGTAAGACCCCCAATTCCAAGCCGCAACCGCAAGGTGAATCTTGCTCTTCTGCGCCGCGACGCCCATCATCTCGCTGCCTCGCCAAGCGATCGGACGAACGTAGCCGTCGATGAGCTTGTTGGCCTTGAGTGTTGCCTTGCACGCCTCGTCGATCTCGTCGGCTGAATAGGGAATCTCGAAATCCAGCATGCGCGCGGACGCGATCAACCGGTCCGTGTGCGGTCTCAGCTTGAAGATCTCGCCACCATAGCTGCGCTCACCTTCGAATACTGTGCTCGCATAATGGAGACCATGGGTGAGCACATGGATGTTGGCCTCCCGCCAGGGAACAAGCTTGCCATCAAACCAGATAAAACCGTCGCGATCGTGGTAGGGGGCTGGATCGGCCATTCGATTGCATTCCTCCGAGCGTCATCCGAAGGCCGAGCTGAGAAATTCCCGGAATGGGAAAAATGCCCGTCTGGCGCTCGCATTCCGGGACCCCCCGGCACATTACGAAGCGGCCCGATTGAACGCCTTCTTTTTTATGCGCAATTTCGCTTGCCACGACTA
This sequence comes from uncultured Hyphomicrobium sp., assembly GCA_964607855.1. Classification (GTDB taxonomy): domain Bacteria; phylum Pseudomonadota; class Alphaproteobacteria; order Rhizobiales; family Hyphomicrobiaceae; genus CAZSNH01. The sequence goes on from CAZSNH010000134.1 coordinate 1,777, forward strand.
TCAATCGGCGGCAAATAAGTCAACATGACTGACATAACGTCCGGTGCGTACCTGATCCGCCCCTTGAAGGTTCGAGGTCCCACCGGCCGATAAGTGCAGAGGTATCGTATTGTCTGGATCCCGCGACGACCTTGTGGCTTGTGCCGAGTTGCTTTTCTTCGCGTACAGGGATTTTACGGGGGACCCTGATCAGGTCTTGGCCGAATACAATTTTGGCCGTGCCCATCATCGGGTCTTGCACTTCGTCTATCGCAATCCGGGGCTGCGCGTGGCCGAGCTTCTCGACATCCTCAAGATCACCAAGCAATCGCTGGCGCGCGTCCTGAAGCAACTCGTGGACGAAGGCTTCATCTCGCAGCGCGCTGGTTCCGTCGACCGTCGTGAACGGCAGTTGAGGGTAACGCAGAAGGGCGCAAAGCTCTGCGAGAAACTTACGGCGCTCCAGGTCAAGAGGCTCGAAGGCGCTCTCGCCAAGGCAGGCCTCGGCTCGAGTGAGGCCACCCGCAAATTCCTCTTCGCAATGATTGCCGATGACGAGCGCCCCTACGTCAGATCCCTCATCGGCGATGGCGCGCCGCCTCTTACTTTCGAGGGAGAGACATCGGATGGCGCCTAAGGATCTACGCACGCGCGCCGAGCCTTTGCCCGAAGACGCGCCCCACATTCTCATCGTCGATGATGACGCCAAGATCCGCGATCTGTTGGCGCGTTTTCTCTATGAACAAGGGTTTCGTGTTACGACGGCGGCAGACGCCTCAATCGCACGCGCCTCTATGCGCGGCCTTGAGTTTGATCTCGTGCTGCTCGACGTCATGATGCCTGGCGAAAACGGCCTGGCGCTGGCGCGTGATCTCAAGAAGACGCGCAACGTTCCGATCTGCATGCTGACCGCGCGAGCCGAAGCCGAGCAACGGATTGAAGGCCTGGAAGCGGGCGTCGACGATTATGTCTCGAAACCTTTCGAGCCGCGCGAACTGCTGCTGCGCCTGCGCAATATCTTGCGCCGCGGCCGGCCGGCCCCCACCAACAATGACGAGATAAAGATGGGAGCCTACGTGTTCCATATCGGACGCGGAGAGCTCAAACGGGATGGCGAAAGCATCAAGCTCACCGAGCGCGAGCGCGATCTTCTTCGCCTCTTTGCCCATCGGCCGGGTTTGCCCATTCAGCGCCATGAACTCTCGAACGACGAAGCGACCGGTAGCGAGCGCTCCATCGACGTCCAAATCAACCGGTTGCGCCGGAAGATCGAAACCGATCCATCCAATCCCGTTTATCTGCAGACAGTCAGGGGCAAGGGTTACATACTCTACATAGACTGAGCCGCGAACCAATAGCCAGGGCCGCGCCAATCATGATGCGAGACGACTATTTCAGCCCGAAGCGCCTCAGCGTTCTCATGCGCCTCGCACTCACGAGAGCGCGAAACGGCTGGCAGCGACTCGCTGCATACATCTCCCACATCCTGCCGAAAGGCCTTTACGCCCGCGCGCTCATCATCATTATCGCGCCGATCGTGGTTCTCGAAGGCGTCATCGCCTTTGTGTTCATGGAACGCCACTGGCAGGCCGTAACGCGCCGCCTCTCCGAGCAGACGGCGCGCAACGTTGCTGCCCTTATCGAAATCTACGAGGCCGCTCCCACCAAGGAGGAAAAGTCGAACCTTGTGCGCCTTGCCAGGGAACGGCTCAATCTCGACATGCAGCTGCTCCCCCCCGGCGAGCTCCCTGCCGCCCGTCCCAAGCCATTCTTCAGTTTGCTCGACGTTGCCCTCTCGCGCGAGTTATCGAAGCACGTCAGACGGCCCTATTGGATCGATACGGTGGGGCAATCCAAATATGTCGAGATCCGTGTCGCGCTTGCCGATTCGACGGTAAGGTTCATCGCCACCCGAAGTCAGACCTATGCCTCAAACTCCGAGATATTCCTGCTCTGGATGGTGGGCTCCTCGGTAATTCTCCTGACTGTCGCCATTCTGTTCTTACGCAATCAGATCCGTCCCATTCTGCGGCTTGCTGAGGCCGCCGACGCCTTTGGCAAGGGCCGTCCCGTACCGGAAGATTTCCGCCCGCGGGGCGCGCGCGAGGTGCGCCAGGCGGCAGAAGCTTTTCTCGAAATGCGCAACCGCATCACGCAGCATGTCGAGCAGCGCACGACGATGCTTGCCGGTGTTAGCCACGATCTCAGAACCGTGCTGACGCGTTTCAAACTTGAGCTGGCTTTTCTCGATGACAGCGCCGACGTGCAGTCGCTGCGTGCGGACGTCAATGAGATGCAGCATATGCTTGAGGATTATCTTGCTTTTGCGCGCGGGGATGGCGGCGAGGAAGCCAAACCCACCAACTTGCGTGAGCTCATGGAGGAAATCCACGAGGAGGCCCAAGTCTACGGCACGCCGATTTCGCTCAAAATGCGCAAGCGGCGGACCGATCTCGTCCTTCCCTTGAAACGCCAAGCCTTCAAGCGGGCCATCACGAACCTGGTCTCCAACGCCGTGCGCTACGGTGATCAGGTCGTCATTCGAGCGGCCACCGAAGGCCAGTGGCTGCGTGTCGAGGTGGACGACAACGGTCCGGGGATTCCCGCCTCCGAACGCGAGAACGTCTTCAAGCCATTTTACCGGATCGATCGATCCCGCAATCAGGACGAAGGCAACTCCGGACTTGGACTTGCCATCGCACGCGACATCGCCAAGAGCCACGGGGGAGACGTAGCTCTTGGCGACAGCTCCATGGGCGGATTACGCGCGATCATCTCGGTTCCACTCTAACGCCTCCTCATGCGGAGAGATGCTTTCTGCGTAGCGCGCATTTCAGTCTCACACCCATGTGATGGCTCGACCGCCACAAGATGGCGCATTCGGCCTCTGAGCGTTCAGCAACGATGAGGAGTTTCATCTCAGAGGGACGCAAGATCCGCCCAAACTGATCGCGTGCGGCCTCGGGAGCGAATTGTAGGCGGACTCCGAAGTCCGAATAGTTGACGACTTTGCAAGGGATCGGCTGGTCCAAACCGCCGCCCGAGAGAATGCCGGCCGCGAAAATGTCCTTGGGCTCCAAGTTGCGCCGGCTCGACCGTTCTCTCCTCGGCGGAAGGAGGCTTTCTGGCGTCCTAGTCATGACATCTGCAAAGAGTTCGGATGAATGCAACATGGGGTGCTTCCACATAAGGGGTTGTTCCGGGGCCGTGGGATGGTGCACCCGCACGGCCGATTGGACACTTGGAGTTATTCGGTGAGAACGGGGCCTGACTTGATCCTCGGCATCAGCCCCGGAAGTCCCGCCGAGTCGTAATCCGAATTGATGTGCAGCTGGCCATTGCCTTCCATGTAGTAATGATCGGCAATCATTGCGAAGTAGTGCGACTCTTCGTTGATCTCACCATTGCCAGAAATATTCATTCTCCACCCGGGTGCGTAGAGCACACCCTCGAGCTTGACGCGGCCGCCTCCCTGGATCACCGTTTCGCGAACGGGGTAGGAAGACGAGGTCTCCCGATCGACGAGAACGAACCCGGCGTAGGGGCCTTCGGCTGGCGCCTTGAGATCGATATCGCCGCCACCGCGCACGATGAGGCGGGTGTCGTCGCCATCGAAGAAGAAGGTCACGTCCGCGCCCGTTGCCGAAGCCCCGCCCTGAATTTCGAGATACCCGTCCTTGAAGACGTAGCTGCCCGGAAGGAATGTAACTTCGGCGTTTGGCTTCAGTACCGTGTTGCCGCAATAGACGCCTGGTTCGAGGACGAATGAGCCGCTCTTGAGCAAGACATTCGTCTGATCGCACGTATCCGAAGACGGGTAGCTCGAGGCGAATTTCGCCGCAAACGGATCGCTCATGGGTTCGCAGTCCGTGTAAGGCGAGGGGGCAAAGTGCTCGCCGCCCGAGACGCCCCCGGCGGTGCAAAAGCCCTGCGCGGTCCCCAGCGAGGCACCGACGGCGTTGATGGAGCTTGGGCTACTGGAGTTGACCCACGCCCAGCAGTTATCCGAGGAGGTTTTGTTGATGCCCTGAAGATGCAGGCCGTCATCCGTACTCGGGTTTAGCGCCAACAGACACGCCACTCCACCATTCTCGATCTGCGAGCGGGCATGGGATGTGACGTCAACTTGCCATTCGTTGACGCCAAACAGGCTCAACAGAACGGGGTGATAGCTATGGGAGAGTTCAACCCGGACGCCGGAGTTGGTGGCCGTGATCTCGGATTGGACATCGCCGTATTCACTCGAGGCGATGCTCGCCTCGAACATGTGGCTGGCTGCCAAATACCGGTTTTCGTTGGCCGTTGCCGGGAGACGGGCCCCCGCGATGGCAGTTGCATCGGCAATCGCTTGCAGCTCGCCACGAATTCTCACCACCGAGCCGTAGTCGACCGCCAAACCCGAAATAGCCAAGAGCGGCAGAGCCAACAGCCCGAACAGCGGCGCTGTTGTGCCGCACCGGTCGTGCCAGCTACTTATCGCCAGCCTGAAGATACGGTTAAACATTCGCTCCTCCTAACGGTTCAAAAACCTTGCTGAACCTCTAATACGAGCGAGGGTGCCGCAAATTGTTACCGAAACTCTAACGGAAAACGATCAAATCCCATCTAATTCTGGTGAATTCTCACAACTCTTTTGAAATCCCAAATTTCAGGTAATTTTAACCGAGACAATTATCGCGAATTTGGATTGAAAATTGTGAATACCCTTTACCGTTTGTTGGCGGCCATTCCCGCCGCCGATAGGTCGCCAATGAATAAGGGCGGGCCCAATCGCCTGGCTAACCGGCGAGGCGGCAGAGACTGATGAGTTGAGAAACGCACACGGCAGATTTCACTCCCTTAAAATCGAGCGGAAGCGGGGACAAGAAAAAAGGCGCAGCACAAAGTGCTGCGCCAGTGAACAGAGGCAGTCTCAACAAAATCGAGTGACCGCGCCTGCTAGGCGCGAAGCCTCTCGCGTGGGGCATACTTCAAACGCACGCCCATCTCGTCCCCGCAACGCCAGACAATGGTGCACTCGGCTTCTGAACGCTCGGCAACGATGGTAAGTCGCATTTTCTGCGGCATTTTTATCGCCTCGAGCGAACGCTCGACGACAGAAGGGCTGAATTTCAGACGCGCTCCAATGCCCGAGAAATCGACAACCTTGCAGGGGATCGGCCGGGTGAGGCCCACGCACGTCAAGAGGCCTGCGGCCGATAATTCGCGCCTCGGCGCACCGCGTCGCTCCACGTACCGGCGCGTTTCGGAAAAGGCTTCAATTTCCGGCCCCGGCACTACCCCTTCAAATCGGCTTTGTGCATTCAGCATCTATTTTTTCTCCGAACTATCATCTTCAATTCGCGCTCCCGATGAAGCTGATTTCTTTTCCTGTTACGGTGCTTTGTCAGATGACTTCGATTGGCCAATCCTCGCGTAAATTGTTGCCGAAACCCTAACGAAAATCGCTCAAATACGATCTAATGGTCCTCAAATCGCGCTCAAATTTTCTTCGAATAG
>CAZSNH010000135.1:0-7229 GCA_964607855.1 uncultured Hyphomicrobium sp.
GCCCAAACCTTTGCGGACATCCTCGAGATAAATCACCGAAACCTTGCGCCCTGGCGCAACCTCGGTCTCGGCAAGTGCCGAGACGGCGTCCGACAGCTGTGCCGTTTCAACAAACTTGCGCGATGTCACGACGAAGGGCAGTGGTCCCATCTTGACTGCTGAGATAAGGTTCCTGATGCCTGCCGTGAAATTGAGAAGCCCGACCGTGTGGCCGAAGGCATTGAGCCCAAAGAGAGCTACGACAAGACCGTTGACGTTGGGCAGCAGAATGCCCACGTTTTGATTGCGCCCTGCCTTGCGGGAGAGCTCCCTTCCGAGAATCAGAGATGCCAGGATGAGGCGCTTGTAGGTGAGTGCCTGCCTCTCATGATCCTCCAGTATGACCTTGCTCATTCCATGCCGCTGCCCCGCCGCGAGGAGGGCAGGAAAGAGTGCGATGCGTGGGCATTGAAGATCGAATTTTTGAGACATAGTTAACCGAGAAAGCTCACACGCCAAGCTCTAACATATTGAATATAATGAGCAATAACGCTCTCTCCGAGCTAATGTCGATTGCGGTCCGGCTTATACCATCCGAAATTTTATGAGAATCCAATCCAATTCTTTAATGAGGCCTCAGCACGCTGGTCATAACTTGCAAACCACTCGTTCGCCGTCGGGAGAAGCAAGTGCACAAGAACGTTCGCGGACGTTGCCAGCCGGGCCTTTGGCAAGTTTCATCTGCAAAGGGAAGCCGCTTTCTTGCTTCCTTCTCCAGAGACGAAAGCGGCACCACGATGGTGCTCTACGTCTTGACGTTCTCGGTGTTGCTGCTGTGCGGAGCCATGGCCGTGGACTATGGCCGCGCGGTCCACGAGAAAAACGACGAGCAGGCGGCCCTTGATGCGGCAGTCCTTGCGGCGGCCGCCGAATATAGCCAGTCCGGTGACGCTACGGCCGCCGAGGCGGTCGCCCGAAAATACTTTGCTGAAAACCTGAAACACGACAACGGCGGCGCAATCACTTACTTCGGCATCGACGGCTCGACGGGTGAGATTGTCGCGCGCTCGGGCACGGATGTCGAAACGACCTTGATGAAGCCGTTTGACGTCGATTCCATATCCATCAATGCCAACGCGCGCGCTGCCATCCGCAAGTACAACGTCGAAGTGGCCCTCGTGCTCGACAACTCGGATGATATGGCAGGAACGCCGCTCGATGATCTCAAGGAGGCTGCCGATAGCTTAATCGATATCCTTTATACCGGCGTTGAAAATGGGAGCGCCGTCAAGGTGAGCGTCATCCCGTTTGCAGGCTCGGTCAACGTCGGCGCCCAGTATGCAACCGCGAGCTGGATGGACGATGGCACCAAGAACCCAGCGCGCCACAACGAGTATTTGGGTTATGACACAGAAACCAAGATAACGCGCTATCAGGCCTTCCAGAAACTCGGCATGTCTTGGACTGGCTGTGTTGAGGTCCGAACCTCTCCGTATGATGTTTCCGACGATGCTCCCGACCCTTCGGTTCCCGACACCTACTTCCAGCCAATGTTCGCGCCCGATGAGCCCGATGACGTTAATACCGGCAACACACTCGTTTCGTCATATCCCAACAGCTATCTCACGGACTACAGAACAACGACTGACGGCTCTTGTGACAGGGATGCCGCAACGTGCGTCTCCTACAACAAGAAGTCCGGCGCCTGCAAGGAATGGAGCACAGCGACGGTTTCTCCAGCATCGAAGGCCCAGCTTAGGGCCTGCAAGTATGAGTCCGCGACGCCCGACCCGTCCAAGCCCGGACCTCTCCATAACTGCGATTCCAATCCACTGACGCCGCTCACCGGAAACAAGTCAATCGTTTCGACGGCCATCGACGACATGACGGCTTCCGGTAATGCTAATATCGCCGAGGGCGTTATGTGGGGCCTGCGCACGCTCTCTCCGACAGTGCCGTTCAGCGAGGGGGCCGACTATTCCGACGCGAGCGTCAAAAAATACATGATCATTCTGGCACGGGGCGCAAACTCGATCACCGTCATTGACCATGACGACCTCAACAAATCCGAATACACCCCATGGGGATACAGCGCCAACGGCCGCCTCAATCCGCAATCGACACAGAGGACGGCCCTTACGAACGCCATGGATCAGAACTCGCGCTCGGCCTGCCGCGCCGTGTCCGATGCTGGGATCAAGGTTTATTCGATTGGCTTTGGCGCAAGTAGTGCGCAGACGCGCTCAATGCTGCAGTATTGCGCCACCAATCCCAACATGAACTACGAAACGGAATCGGGCGACGAACTTAAAAGCCTGTTCGAGACCATCGCCAAGGACATCCTCTCGATCCGCCTTTCGAGTTGAAGAGTTCCGCGCTGGATAAGTGGGCCTTCCCGATCCCAGCCGGCGTTCCTGTACTTTGTTCACACATTCGCTGTCGGCTGAACGCGCCGGCAGTGTTGGGATGCACTCCTCTTCCTCGATCATTCGCTTTTACAGCACATTTTCAATTTCTGTCTTTCGAATGAGCCGAGCTTAGGCCGTGGGACGGCCACGGATATTCATGTGCAAGGGCTGTGCAGAAACTGTTTGCAACACGTCGAATTGCAACACCGATGGAAATCAACCCCTGGCGGTAGGCGGCGAATTTGGCGACAGTATCGTCATTAGTGGGTATCGAATTGAGTTGTCAGTGCGCGTTCTGAGGGGTTGCGTGCACGGCGCCGTTTGTTCGCGTTTCCGGGGGGCGCCTTAGTCGAGCAAGCGGAGTTTAAGTACCATGAAATTTGGTCGTGTCTCCATGGCGGCGAGCAGCCGCTGGATGACAATTTTTGAGTTCCTTCTGGTGGGAGCGCTTTTTGCGGCACTCGCCAATCCTGCATCTGCACAAAGTGTCCGAAAGGACCCAACGACCTTCGATCCGGAGCATAGGTCGCTGTTGCGCGTGCCGCCCGGCGGTCCTTATCCGATAACTCGAAAGGTCATGATCGGCCTCGATAAGTCCATGCTCATCGAAGTGCCGACCGATCTCCAGAATGTGCTTGTCTCGAACCCTGACGTGGTGGATGCCGTCGTGCAAACGTCACGCCAAGTCTATCTCATTGCCAAAGAAGCGGGCGAATCCAACGCGTTCCTCATCGGGCCAGATGGTCAGAAAATCCTGCTGCTCGAAATCACTGTGACGCGCGATCTCGCGGCGGTCCAGGATTCGCTCAACAGATTGCTCCCGGGCGCGAAGATCCATGTCGAAGCGATGGGAGAAAACGTCGTGCTCTCTGGGTCCGTCGCAACACCGGCGGATGCCAACCGCGCCGGCGACCTCGTCGCGAAATTCCTGAAAAAGAAAGATGCCGTGGTCAACATGCTGGCCACCGACGCAAAGGAGCAAGTCCTCCTCAAGGTCCAGGTCGCAGAAATGAACCGCGACGCCATCCGCCGCATCGGCGTCGACATGCCGAGCGCCATCAAGACAGCCGGCGATTTCACTTTTTCTAAGGCCTTCTTCAATTCGTTCCCCGTAACGAGCCCCCTCGTCGCTGGCGCCAAGGCGATTGCTCCCGGTGTCGCTCCAGCCGTGACAGCCGGAACGGCCATGCTTGCGCACTATGCCGACAACGGGGAAAGCGTAACCGCACTTCTGCAGGCCCTCGAACGCTCAGGGGTCGTCAAGACCCTCGCCGAACCCACGCTGACGGCCATCTCAGGCGAGACCGCCAAGTTCCTCGCCGGCGGTGAATTTCCGGTTCCTGTCGCCCAGGATGACAGCAAGATCTCGGTCGAGTGGAAGGAATTCGGCGTCAATGTCAGCTTCAAACCGATCGTTCTTACAGAGGGCCGCATCAGCCTCAATGTTGCAGCGGAAGTGAGCGAGTTGACGTCTGATGGCGCAGTCGACGTTGGCAGCATCACGCTTTCGGGCCTTCGCGTTCGCAGGGCGGAAACGACCCTTGAGCTTCCGAGTGGGGGAACTCTTGCGATGGCCGGCCTCCTCTCCGAGGAAACCCGGCAGAGCGTTGAAGGCATGCCGGTGCTGAAGAACCTTCCCGTACTTGGAGCGCTGTTCCGCTCCAACGACTACCGTCGCAAGGAAACGGAGCTCGTCATTTTGGTGACCCCCTACATCGCGAGCCACGCCGCCCAGGCCCAGCTCTCAAAGCCGACCGACGGTTTCATGCCCCAGAACGATCTCAAGGAGCTTTTCTTCGGCCATATCAATCGCGTCTACGGTGGCCCCGGCGCACCGGGTGAACTTCGCCGCTTCTTCGGCGATTACGGTTACATCATCGAATATCCGGGAGTGAAGGGATGACGCGCGCTCAGAGGTTTTCAATGTCGTTCCTCATCCGGAAGACGTTCGCAATGCTCGCGGTCTCGGCTTCCACCCTGGGCGCAGCGGGTTGCGTGGACGATTATACAGCAGCACTAATCTCGGACCCCCAGACCCATCATCCGATCGGGTTCGGGGCGCGCACGGAAACGCTCTTCGTTGAAGTCTCGCCCTCCGCGCGCGGGTTGAGCGCCAACCAGGAAGCCGACGTCTACCGCTTCGTCCAGCGCTACAAGGCCGAGAGCACAGGCTCGCTGCGGATCGGCGCGCCCAAATCGGCGGGCGGTCACTTGGCGGTGTCGCAATCGATGCGCCAAGTCGAAGAAATCGTCCGCAACGCGGGGATCGACCCGCGAGCGATCCATGTCGCGCGTTACTCGGGGCCGTCCAAATATGGTCCCGCACTCAAGCTCGATTATGATCGAACGGTCGCGGAACCACCCCAATGCGGCGACTGGTCGGATGACCTCGGTCTCAATCGGGAGCGACTTCCCTACAACAACTTCGGCTGCGCCACGCAGCGCAATCTCGCACTCACGGTCGCCAACGCACGCGATCTGCAAGGGCCTCAAGATGAAACGCCGAGGTCGAGCGAGCGCCGAGATTCTCAGTGGTCAAAATACATTAGCGGCGATAAAGCCGCCGCAAGCGCCGACGGCGGCACTACAAGCTCAAGCTCGGAAGCCGGCAAATAGGCCCGCCCTAAGGCTTGCGCTAACCAAGACCAGTTGACACCTGAGAAAAGCTCGGCTTGACAGAGCATATTGTGCGGCGCGAAATCTCCCCGTCGACGCCCGCCACATCCGATCACGAGGCCACCGTTGGACCGATCCACCCCTCAGCGCAGCCATTTCGAGTTCGAAAAGCCGATTGTCGAGCTTGAGAACAAGATTCACGAACTGAGAAGTGTCGCCGTCGATGGCACTGTCCCGGGCATCGGCGATGAAATCAAACGCCTCGAGCAGAAGGCGAGAACAGCACTCGTCGACATCTACGCAAAACTGACGCCGTGGCAGAAAACGCAGGTCGCGCGTCATTCCGAAAGGCCGCACTGCCTCGACTATGTCAACGAGCTCATCGAAGACTTCACTCCCCTCGCGGGGGACCGATACTTCGCGGAGGACGAAGCGATCGTCGGCGGTCTCGGACGCTTTCGCGGCCGCTCCGTCATGATCATCGGCCACGAGAAGGGCTCGGATACGGAAAGCCGCATTCGCCACAACTTCGGCATGGCCAAGCCGGAAGGCTATCGCAAAGCGGTACGATTAATGGAAATGGCCGATAAATTCGGTCTTCCGGTGATCACCCTCGTGGATACCGCAGGCGCTTATCCGGGAATTGGCGCCGAAGAACGCGGCCAGGCAGAAGCCATTGCCCGTTCGACGGACTGCTGTCTTTCACTCGGTGTTCCGCTCATTGCCGTGGTCATTGGGGAGGGCGGCTCGGGAGGAGCAGTAGCTATTGCCACTGCAAACCGCATCCTCATGCTCGAACACGCCATCTATACGGTTGCTTCACCCGAGGCGGCGGCCTCGATCCTATGGCGAGATTCGACGAAGGCCATAGATGCCGCAACCAATATGAAGATCACGGCTCAGGACCTTGAAGCCCTCGGCGTCATCGATGTGATCGTGCGCGAACCGATTGGGGGAGCTCACCGCGATCGAGGCTTGGCCGCGCAGAGTGTTGGAGATGCCATCGCCAAAGCCCTTTCCGAGTTCGATGGCAAGAGCCCTGCCGAGATTCGGAAACAGCGCCACGAGCGCTTCCTGAAAATCGGCCGCACGATCTGAGATCATGCCCGGGCCTGCCCGCGCACTAAACTATTCATGTTAAAGCGCGTTTCAGGCCGGATTTTCCCCTGATTCGTGCCCTTGCGCTGCCCAATTCGTTCCCTAGACATGCTTGACACGACGGGCATGCCCATTAAACAGGGTATGAGGGAAATCGTAACGTTAACGGCATCTTAACCGCTGGGATCAAATGGTAAGCGATCTGCACCAGAGGGTTATGCGTATGCGTGCGATTATGTGCGGTTGGACCATTTGGTCCAGGTCCGCGTTACTTGCTGCAGTACTTTTTGCCGGCCAAATGCTGGCGGCCTGCTCCAATGCACCTGAAATCCCTGCCTCCGAACAGCCGCTCTCGAAAGAAACGATGATGCTGCTTGGTAAGAAGGGCATGGATACCGGAGCGCCCATCTTCATCCGCATCTTCAAGGAAGAATCCGAGCTCGAGGTCTGGAAGGCGCGCGCGGACGGACGCTTCTATCACTTCAAAACCTACCCGATCTGTAATTGGTCGGGAGGTTTGGGACCCAAGCTTCATCAAGGCGACAAGCAGGCTCCAGAGGGCTTCTACACGATCACGCCCGAGCAGATGAAACCGGACTCCCAGTACTATCTCGCCTTCAATATGGGTTATCCGAATGCCTATGACCGGGCCCAGGGACGGACGGGCCAGTACATCATGGTGCATGGCAAGTGCAAATCTGCGGGCTGTTACGCCATGACGGATGCCCTCGTCGAAGAAATCTATGCGCTTGCGCGCGAAGCCTTCCGCGGCGGACAGCAGAGCTTCCAGGTTCACGCCTTCCCTTTCCGCATGACGAACGAAAAGCTCGCGCGCTATCGCAACCATCAATGGTATCATTTCTGGACAACTCTGAAGCAGGGCTACGACACCTTTGAATTGACCCGCGTGCCGCCGACGGTCGCCGTCTGCGAACGCCGCTACGTCGTCAACGTCGAATTGCCGGCCGCCGGTCGTATCGACCCGGAACGGCGCTGCCCAGCCTTCCGGAGGCCGCTGCTGGAGCCCTTCGCGCCGCGCCCCGAAGAGCAGCAGATTGCCGAGGAACGCATTACCGTCAGCGGCCCCAAAATCCGCGATGTTGCAAGCATAACGGTGACGCCGGGTGT